>CAZPTC010000135.1:0-6724 GCA_964589455.1 uncultured Desulfovibrionaceae bacterium
TTTTGGATGAACTTCTTCCGTGGCGAAACCCACAGGGCTGGCTTGCAATGCTGGCTCTTCTTTTTTTCCTGGGTGTTTTACCAAGCATCATTGAAGGCTGGCTGTTTCCAACGCTGGGGATGTAAATGTTCCCTAGCGTCACCCAAATTTTACAACCTCACACGGGTATGGATGAGCTGATGCGCCGTTTCCCCGCCGCCATACAGGCCGCAGCTGCGCGTGGTACAGCCGTACACGCAGCGTGCGAGGCAGTAGCAGCCAATTTGCCTGCCATAGGGGTTAGCCCAGAGCACTGGGGCTATGTGAATAGTTTTTTTGCCTGGTTTGCTAATGTAGAAGAGGTTGTTATGACCGAAACGCGACTGTACGACTATACATTAGGCTACCACGGGCAATTTGACCTGCTGTGTAGGATGCGAGGTGATAAATTTTTATCCCTCTGGGACTACAAAACGCCGGACAAAACAGCCAAAACATGGCCAGCGCAAATTGCCGCCTATCGACACCTAGGTGAGGTTAACAACCTACCATCTATTTCCCGTGGCGGAACTATACGCCTGCGCAAAAACGGAACACTCCCTATTGTAAACGATTTTTCAAAAACATACCGGCAGGACTGGAACGTATTTATCTCCTGCCTAAACGTGTACAACGCCTATTATAGGAGTAAAAAATGACGCCGGAATTTCCCACGTTTGATTTTCCAAATGGCCTGGCCGCCACCGTAAGCACAACTGATTTTTTCCCCGTGCTGGACGCACCCACACCCCTAGAGGTAGCGCGGCAGGGCATGGAGCCATTCCGTAAAAAGGCACTCGATTTTGAAGCCAAGGCGCTCGCTATCAAAGTGACCTCTGAAGTCACCCAAACTAGCGCCACAGCACTCGCGGGGGAGGTGAAAAAGGCCGCTAAGGCAGTGGAAGATACCCGTAAGCAGTCTGTAACACCCCTTAATGAAATTGTACGGGATATAAACGCGCTGGCAAAAGAAATTTCCGCCCCACTAGAAAAAGCCGAGGCGTACCTGAAAAATCAGCTCACCCATTTCGCAACCCAGCAAGAGCTGGAACGCCGCAAAGAAGAAGAACGCCGCCGCCAAGAGGCCGCCGCTGAACAGGCACGCCTGAATGCAGAAGCCGCAGCAGAACAAAACCGCCTGAATGCAGAAGCAAAAGCCAAGGGGCTGGACGTGGTGGCGTCAATTCAAGCGCCTCTCGTACCAGAGGTTGTTGTTGAGGCTGCACCCAGCACGGTACGCACGGCATCCGGTTCGTCTTTTTTGCGCACTACATGGACGTTTGAGGTGGTAGACCTCGCCAGTGTTCCGCGCGAATTTCTCATTTTGGACGAAAAACAGGTAAACGCCAGTATAAAAGCTGGCGTGCGGGAAATACAAGGCATTCGCATTTTTGAAAAACAAACAGCCGTGATAAAATAGGAGTAAAAATAATGTCTCAAGTGCCCTCGAAACAAGCGAATAATGCCATTTTTGCCCGTTTTGGCGCTAAATTTGGCGTAGATGGCAACGAAATAACCAAAATTTTGAAAAGCACCGCTTTTAAAGTCGAAAAAGAAATAGTCACAGATGAGCAAATGGCAACCCTGCTTGTAGTGGCGGAACAATTCAACCTCAACCCGTTTTTGCGTGAAATTTACGCATTCCCAGACACCCACGGAAAGGGCATTATCCCCATCATCCCCATTGACGGCTGGACTCGTATAGCAAACGAACATCCGGCCTATGATGGAGTGGAGTTTGTTTACTCCGAAGAAACAACGGGGACAAAAAAAACACCTCTATGGATTGAAGCAGTAATTTACCGGAAAGACAGAAGCAAGCCCACGCGCGTACGGGAGTACCTGCAGGAATGCCAAAAAAGCTCAAACCCGTGGACAAGTCACCCGCAGAGAATGCTGCGGCACAAGGCCTTTATGCAGTGCGCACGGGTAGCGTTCTCTTTTTCTGGTATTTACGATGAGGACGAGGCGGAACGTATTGCAACTGCCCGGGTGGTAAATCCACCTATCAGCATGACACCCGCAATAGATATTGAGGCAATGGCCGCATTGCCAAGCGCGGAGGAGCAGTTTTTAGAACTCCTGCAGGGTATGGGGAAAACGCTGGATGCCAATGTGGAGGAGTACCTGCGCGTTTGCCAACACCATTTTAAGTGCGACCGCGAAACGACTATAGAAACAATTCTCCAAGCGCCAGAACAGTTTTCCCGCGCTTATCCAGGCTGGGAAAAAGGCTATCTTGCGCAGCGCGCGCAGCCAACAGCCACGCAACCTACACAACCCCAACAGGCAACCGTGCCGCAAAATGCAAAAAAGGGGAAGGCGAAAAGTGAAACCGTCTCTCCTTCAAGTTTTGTCTACTGCCCTCACTCCAATACCAGTGTTGAAATTGAAGACTGCGACGCCTGCACCATGCGCAATGGCTGCCCCGAGCATTTTGATGGCGAAGTGCCGGAAGAGTAAGCCAAAGCATAATGGGGCGCTTTGTCACAGCAAAGCGCCCCAGTTTTTTTTGAAAACCACGCAGTATGTTCCCAAATGGAACATACTCCTCAAAAGGAGAAACCCATGATTCAAATTTCAGTAGAAAGCCTTTGTAATGGCGGCCTTGTGGAGCGCATAGCGGAAGAAATTCAGCGCGTAGTGCAAAATATCCAAGACCCCAACACACCTGCGGAAAAGGCTCGAAAGGTCAAAATGGAAATGACCGTTAAACCAGCCGCCGCCCGTGACGTGGCCACAGTCACGCTTTCCACGTCCTCCACGCTTTGTCCACCAGAACCCCTGCAAACAAGTATATTTTTGGGTGTAGACCCGCGCACTGGTGAAGCTGCGGCATCTGAAGTGGGTAAGGGGGAGAGCCACCTGCAAAAACTCCTCCCTGGTGTACAGCCAGAAACCGCATTTACCAAGGCCTCGTTTACTGTGTTGCCAGTTGACCGTAAAGCGGCCTCTGCTGGCATGTAAGAAGCTCGAAACCAAAAAGGAAAAGACATGCTAAAAGAACTGTATCAATCAATAAAAGAAGACGCCCACGCACAAATTGTGCAAGTTGAAGGCCGTCAATACTCCACAAAACCGTTAAACAGGGTGTACGAACCCGAAGTGGAGTGCATCAAGGTAAGCACCCTCACGGGGTTCGTGGATTATCTCAAAAAAAACGTGGACAAGCTGGGGTTGGAAAAACTTATTTGCCATGTAGAAAGTCCCACAAATGTTGTACTATTATCGAATATAATTGGGCAATTCCGACAGCGCGAATGTTATATCCGCGCTGTACTCGACCAGCTCCAGCATAAATTCAACACTTATCTGGATGGCGAACGCTTTAACATCATGCTGCAAAGCTTGTTTGTGGACTACCCAGACAATGAACTGAAGGCTACAGACCGTGCATTAGTGATTAAATACGCCTCGCACACAAAGCAAATTGCAGAAGGGGTTACTCTGGATGACGGCGTAACCCAAGCTGTTACTGTAAAAGCTGGCCTTGCCAGTGTGGAAACTGTTATCATGCCAAACCCTGTAACCCTGCGTCCTTACCGCACATTTACAGAAGTGGAACAGCCAGCAAGCAGTTTTGTGTTCCGCGCCAAAGAAGGCCCTGAATTTATGCTGGTAGAAGCGGACGGTGGCGCATGGAAAAGCGAAGCCATGAAAAATATCAAAAATTATCTGGAATTTGAAGTGCCAGAGCTGAACGTTATCGCCTAACCTCACAACGGGGGCTGCGCATCCTACACGCAGGGAGAAAAAAATATGGGAACTCGAGCAGACTTTTATGTCGGAAAAGGTTCAGACGCAGAGTGGATAGGCTCAATTGCTTGGGACGGTTACAGAGAGAGTATACCTAAAAGCGTCTCAGAATCAACAGAAGAGAGCTCTTTTCGGGCAGCAGTGTTTGATTTTCTTAAGCAGCGCGATGATGCTTCTTTTCCAAGTGATGGTTGGCCTTGGCCTTGGGATTCAAGTGAAAAATCAGATTGCTCCTATTGGTTTTTTGATGGGAAGGTATGGATGGATTTTAGCGGGTGTTATGTGCCTATTGCTACAGAAATTCATCAAATCTTTTACCCAGACATGTCAAATTACAACAAAAGACCGCCTTTTGGCGCGCATTCAGGAATTATTCTTGTTGGACCCTAGCAAGGTATAAAAACGTAGGCTCCAAGGAGGTAATAAAAAAAGGGGGAGGTAGTTTTGCAGAAAATTCTTGACCCATGCTGTGGTGGCCGCATGATGTATTTTGATAAGCAAGGCCAACGTGTGCAATTTTGTGACATCAGAACAGAACAACATATTTTGTGCGATGGGCGTGTTTTTGCGGTGTCACCAGACACAGTGGCAGACTTTCGCGCATTACCTTTCCCTAGTGAAGCGTTTAATCTCGTTGTATTTGACCCGCCGCACCTTATTCGAGCTGGTGAAAGCTCGTGGATGCGGAAAAAATATGGAACTCTACAAGAAAATACATGGCAAAGTGATTTATCTGCTGGCTTTGAAGAGTGCTGGCGAGTGTTGAGTGTGGGCGGCACCCTTATTTTCAAGTGGAACGAGACGCAGGTAAAAATCAAAGATGTTTTATCCTGCTTTCCGGAAAAGCCTGTTTTTGGGCACACTACAACGAAAAATCTCAAAACGCACTGGATGGTGTTTTATAAGGGGGGGGCAAATGACGTGGCGTGAACAGTACAGGCCAATTATTGCTGCAATACTACGCGAATACCCCACAGATACTCCAGAAAGAAGAAAAGCCCTGCGGGATGCCTACCCAGCCGGAGAAAGAGCGCATTATCCATACAAAGCCTGATTGGATGAAATAGCCGCGCAAACAGGGAGGAAGAAAAATAAAGCCGTAGTGGATACAGGGCAACTAAGCTTGGTATAAAAAAATGGAGGGATATGTCAGTTTCAAAACGTATTTACGCAAAATGTATGTGTTTGGGCTGGCCCCATACCCATGCCAAAGGAGAAGTCATGAATGAAGAAATAGATATTATAATAGATAAAATGGAAAGTAATGGTGACACTTTTGCTGCTAGTATTATTCGTTCTAAACTAAAGCGCTTGTCATATTTAGAACAAAGCTTTGCATTAATGCGTGTAGGAAAATATCAGCAAGGCGCTTGTGTGGATTGTACATATTGGAAAAGGAAAAATAATGGAACATGGGGAATATGTAAACTAGCAGATACTAAAGGATTTCATACAAGTGTGTTTCGTGGAACATCTCGTGGTAAAACCCTTGCCAAAGGCAGAAAGAAAATAATACATACTAATATAGAGACATGTCGCTATTTTTCTTGTATAATGTTTTGTCCAAATGAGAAGAACAATGATTAAAGAACTCAAGCCATGTCCTGCATGTGGAACTCATGCGGTGTTTGAGGTAGATGAAATGAAGGAGAAGTTTTACGGGGCTTGTTTTAGTGCATCTTGTTGTATGCAAGGGCCATACGGGCGAACCAAAGGGCAGGCTGCTGAAAGGTGGAACGCCCTGCCTCGTGCACTGGAGTGGACTACTGAGCCACCAAAAGAACCAGGGTGGTACTGGGTAAATCCACCATACAGCGATGAGTATATAACGTTCTTCTCAGAAAACGACATCACTAGCGCGTTTACTTTATTGGATTATGATAAATATGCGTTTGCTGGCCCCATACCCATGCCAAAGGAAGCACCATGCCAGCCTACTACAATGAAATAGACCCGTATGCCGCGCAGTGGCTTCGTAATTTGATAAATGCGAGGGTTATTGCCGATGGAGAAGTAGATGAAAGGAGTATCGCAGAAGTCTCACCAACTGACCTTGCCGGGTTTGAACAATGCCATTTTTTCGCAGGAGTTGGAGTATGGAGCTATGCCCTGCGCCTTGCAGGCTGGCCTAATGAAAGGCCCGTCTGGACAGGGTCATGCCCCTGCCAACCATTCAGCGCGGCAGGAAAACGAAAAGGGCTTGAGGACGAGCGCCACTTATGGCCCGAATTTTTTAGACTTATCCGCGAGTGCCGTCCTCTCACTGTGTTTGGCGAACAAGTTGCGTCAAAAGACGGACTTGCTTGGCTCGACTCTTTATACTTTGACTTGGAAGGAGCGGGTTACACCTGCGGGGCGGTTGATACCTGCGCTTCGGGCTTCGGCGCGCCGCACATCAGACAGCGATTATACTGGTTGGCCAACGCCAGCAGCTACGGACTACAAAGGCGGATACCAAGGCGGCAGAATAAGGAACGGGAAACTATCAACAGACAGGCTGGATGTAACAGCTCAACTAACGGATTCTGGTCAACTCCACTCTGGCTCGACTGCCGAGGCGGGAAAAAGCGCCCAACTGAATCCAGCATTTTCCCGCTGGCTCATGGGGCTGCCAAAAGAGTGGGACGCTTGCGTGCCTATGGAAACGCCATCGTTGCACCGCAAGCGGCAGAGTTTATAAAGGCGGCAATGGAAATTTTACCATAAACTTCGAGGCGAACTTCAAGAAGCCTATGACGATACACGCAACCCAGAACACGGTTTTGCAGTTATCATTTTTGACCTGTTGGAAGCCCTGGAATGGGCAGAGGGCGAACTGAGAAAGCAATAAATACATGCAAATGCACAGCCCATAGCTTCCCGTTATGGGCGTTTTTTTTGCACCAGAAGGACATACTCGTATGGACGCACCACTTTATTTACGCACTGATGAACTTCAAGAGTATACAGG
>CAZPTC010000136.1:0-6675 GCA_964589455.1 uncultured Desulfovibrionaceae bacterium
CCCCCCCCCCCCCCCCCCCCCCCCCCCCCCCCCCCCCCCCCCCCCCCCCCAAGTCACACCCCTTCGCCCCAAAAAAGGAGCTATCATGGCAAAAGTAGCAATATTTATGGGTTCTGCATCAGATGAAGCGGTTATGCGTCCTGCTGCGGATTTGCTTAATGCATTTGGCGTGCCTAATATGTTTACTGTAAGTTCTGCGCACAGAACTCCAGAACGCACAGAAAAGCTTGTTGCTGAGCTGGAAGAAGACGGTTGCCATGTGTATATTTGCGGTGCAGGCATGGCGGCCCATTTAGCGGGCGCAGTGGCTGCGCGTACCAATAAGCCGGTTATCGGGGTACCCCTTTCCGGCAAGAATCTGGGTGGCATGGACGCCTTGCTGGCAACTGTACAAATGCCTTCAGGTTTTCCTGTTGCCACAGTAGCGGTTGACGGGGCCAAAAATGCGGCGTATCTGGCAATGCAAATACTGGCTCTGCACGACAGCGCTCTGGCGCAAAAACTGGCAAATGAGCGTCAGGGCTTTAAAGACGCAGTAGAAAAGGCCGCCGCTGCATTATAAACTCTGCGTAAAAGCAAAACTATTTCAGGCTAAAAAGAAAAAGGAAGAAGGAATGCTGGCACTTATGTCCCGTGCTAAAGCCGCTGGCTGAGCAGCCAAAATGTCCCCCAAGGTCTTGGAGGAATTATTGGCATTTTTGCCTGCGCAAGACCCACTGGGTGGGGGTCGTTTTCTTGTGCCTTTTTCTGGGCATGAAGATGCGGCAGTTGTGCGCGTGCCAGCAGGTAAGGCCTTGGTGCAGACAGTGGATATTCTTTCTCCCATAAGCCAAAACCCCTTTGTTTTTGGGCAAATAGCAGCAGCCAATGCGTTTTCGGATATTTTTGCTATGGGTGGCGAAGCCTGGACGGCCATGAATATTGCCTGCTTCCCCGATACATGCGGGGAAAAGGCTTTGCCATTAGAGGTAATGGGCGAAATTTTGCGCGGGGGCTACCAAAAAATACAGGAAGCTGGTGCTGTTTTGGCAGGTGGCCACACAGTGCTGGACGATGAAGTAAAGTACGGGCTTTCTGTAACAGGCATTATTGACCCAGAATATGTGGCAACCAATGCTTCGCTCATGGCAGGGGATAAACTGTATTTAACCAAGCCCATTGGCACGGGCATTTTAGCCACAGTTGTGAAAGCGCACTTTATGGGCGCAGAGGAAGCAGAGCAAGAGTTTTGCCGCTGGGCTACCCACCTGAATAACAGGGCAGGTGCCTGCATACGCGCGTGTAGCCTGAAGGCCGCAACAGATATAACAGGATTTGGCCTTGGCGGGCATAGCACAGAAATGGCAGATGCCTCTGACAAGTGCGTGCGCCTGTATGCTCATGCTGTGCCTCTTATGCAAGGCGCATGGGACTATGCAGAAAGTGGGCTTTTACCAGCAGGTACTTACGCAAATGCTAAGTTTTTTGCTCCGCGTGTAGAAAATAAGGCAGAAGAACTGCAAAAGCTGGTGCTATTTGATGCGCAGACTTCTGGTGGGCTGTTGCTTGCTGTTCCGCCGGAAAAAACAAGCCAGGTGGAAGCGTATCTTGCTTCACAGGGCGAAGCGTATTGGTGCATTGGGGAAGTATTACCCAAGCGTGCGGATGGCATACAGCTTGAAGTGCTGCCATAAGAGAATTTCAGGCAGCCCCGAACAAACTTTCCAAAGTGATTGCGCCGCTTACCAAAGCCTCTTTTTGGGGTTTGGAAAGCGCTTTTATTTTTTGCTCCAGCCGCATAGCCTCTGTTTGACTTTTGCAGGGAGCAGCGTACACAAGGGTCACGGGTCGTCTTGTAGCCGTGTATTTTGCGCCGCCTCCCAAGGGGCCACTGCCAAGCCCATTATGCGCCGCCACGCGGGAATTAATATCCACGGTTACGCCGCAATACAGGCTGTTATCTGCACAGCGCAGTAAATACACAAACCAGTTTTTTTCTTTGCAGGGCATAGTATTCTCCCGCTTCTTGAGCCAAAATATGGCTTAAACGCAGCCTGTGTCAAAGCATGGGGGGAAATACGCCTTTCGTCAAGGAAAAAGCGCAGGACTGTTTCAGGTAAAAAAGAGAGGAAACTATTATGCTCCAAGAGCTTAACGCATCGGAATGGCTCACAAAGGCTTCCACACTGCCCCATAAAGATGCAGAAAAGGTTTTGGCCTACTATGAACACCGCATAGGTGGTTTTTGCCGCGATGGAAAGCTTATGCTTATCCCCCTGGATGACCACCTTGTACACAGGGGCGACGGGGTCTTTGAGGCTATGAAAGTGCAGCACGGCAAAATTTACCAGCTAGACCCGCATATTAAGCGCCTGCAAGATTCTGCAGCAGCCCTTGCCCTAACTCCCCCATGCTCTTGGGAAGAAATTCGCCGCTTGCTTATAGAGGTAACCCATGCCGCGCTTAATCCGCCAAATGGCCCACACCTGGAAGATGCAAGCCTGAAGCTGCTCATGGGGCGCGGTCTTGGTGGCTTTGGGGTTGACCCAAGGGAATGCCCGGAGGCAAGTTTATATATTATCGCCAGTACAGCCAAGCAATTACCAGAATCTTACTGGGAAAACGGGCTTACAGCAGCCCGCAGTTCTGTGCCTGCAAAACAGACCTATCTTGCGCGCATAAAATCTACTAATTACCTGCCTAATGCCTTTATGGCAATGGAAGCTGTGCGCAAACAGGTGGATGTAACCATTACGTATGACCCTAAAGGCTTTTTGGCAGAAGCCGCTATTGCCAATATAGCCATTGTGAATGCCAAAAACTGCCTGTGCCTGCCCCATTTTACGTATGCTTTGCCGGGTACCACTGCCCAGCTTGCCATGCAAATTGCAGCGCACACCATGCCGGTTTTGCAAACCAATATCAATGAAAAAAGCTTGTTTGCCGCAAAAGAAGTGCTGCTTTTTGGCACAAGCCCAGACTGTGTTTCTATTGTGAAGTATGAAGGCAAGCAAGTGGGGGACGGAAAGCCTGGCCCAATAGCAAAACAGTTACGTAAAGCCTTGCAGGAAGAGCTGTTGGCAAGCGCTACCCCAGTGAATAGCTGAAACTATACTTGACAGGTTTTTGGAAGAACTTTATTTTGTATGCACGAGGTTAAAGGGACAGGGCCAAGGTGCGCAAACACCCTGGCCCCCGCGCGAATCCCCACCTCCTTAAAACCTGGTTAGGGTTAAAAGGATTAGGACCCCGGTAGTGTTACGCCACTACCGGGGTCAACTATTACCTCATATTCTAATGGCTGCTGCTTTTCAGCAGCACACACAGAAGGATAATAATCGCCACAATAGCGGCACGCATGATATGTTCTACCATGTATCCTCCTTTCACGGGGCACGATTTCGCGCAGCTTTAAGGAGGCGATGAAAAATATCGTGTATCTGGTAATTTCGCAATATGGTTATTTTTTGAGCGTTATCGCTTTGCTTTCGCAATAATGCAGTAATACTTGACAGGTTTTTGGAAGAACTTTATTTTGTATGCACGAGGTTAAAGGGACAGGGCCAAGGTGCGCAAACACCCTGGCCCCCGCGCGAATCCCCACCTCCTTAAAACCTGGTTAGGGTTAAAAGGATTAGGACCCCGGTAGTGTTACGCCACTACCGGGGTCAACTATTACCTCATATTCTAATGGCTGCTGCTTTTCAGCAGCACACACAGAAGGATAATAATCGCCACAATAGCGGCACGCATGATATGTTCTACCATGTATCCTCCTTTCACGGGGCACGATTTCGCGCAGCTTTAAGGAGGCGATGGAAAAATACCGCAGTTTTTCTATACGGACAAGGTGATTATTTTTTAATTATGGCTTTTTGGTATCATCTATCGTCCAGGTGATGCTAAACTCTGCTGTTTCTTTTCCTCGTTGTACAATATTTGCCTTGAAAAAACCGCGCTCTGCCCACGTGACTTTTTTGGCCCCTCTATAGCCCCAGAAAAACCCTTGGAAGTATGCAGGAATATGCAGCATTTTATGCAAAATACCCGGTGCAATGTAGGGGAAGGCAAGAGGGGCATGGAGCAGGGGTGCGGCTTCTTCACTTAAGGCGGCGTTTGCTTTATCTACAAGAATTTCTACAGCTTCAGCCTGTACCATGCTGCCAAGTGCCGGGTGATGCGGGCCAGCCAAAATAAGAGAATCAAAGCCTTCTTCTGGCGCAAGAGAAAGGCGCGCAACAGGAACCCCGGCCTCCCATGCAAGGGCAAGGGCGTGGCCAAGTGTACGTACGGTTGTGGGCAAGTCCCAAGGGGAATAATCCCCTTGCTTCCACCACTCTGCAAGCTGGGTTCCTTCTGGGACAAGGCAAGGGTAAAAACGCAAAAGGGTTGGCTTATACTGAAGCGCAAGACGTACATCTTCCAAAAACACTTCCGGGCTTATGCCGGGCATACCCGGTAAAAGCTGTATACCCAGGGAAAAGCCCCGCTCCAGCACAGTTTCACACGCTTTATGTGCACATGCAGCGTTGTAGCCACGTTTGGCCAACTCCAAGGCAGGGGTGGAAAAACTTTGCACGCCAAGCTCTATGCAGTCAAAGCCAAGGGGTAAAAGCGGCTCAAGAGCCGCAATGCCTGGTATACCCGTAAAACCTGTGGCAGAGAGGGGGGTAGTAAGGCAGTCTGGCCTTGTGGAGCAGCGACCGTGGGAGAGCAAGCCTAGCATGGCAAAGCTTTTGTAAAGTTCTAAGCAGCTTGTAAAAAGGGGTTCTGGCAGGGCCGTAAAGGTTCCCCCATAAAAGGCAAGCTCTAAATTTTGCTCTCCACGTTGTGCCCTTACCTCTAAATTCTTCTGCATGGCGGAAATATTGGCTGTAGCTTCGCCACCGCCACTTTGTTTGTTCTGCGCACAAAACACGCATTGCCCAGGGCAACCGGCAAAAGGCAAAAAAAGAGGAACAATGGCCTTGCTGCGGGTATTGCGCACAGGGCATGGGAGTTTTTTGTTCAAAAAGTGCATACGGGGCCTTAATGGGTAAATTATTCTGGTGCTGTGTTTTTTGCTTGCTTCATGGGCACCTAAAGGTTAACATAAGGTGTTATGATTAGCAAATATACACTATTACGCTTGAGGGAGAAGGAATAGACATGGCAGACTGCCTTTTTTGCAAAATTCTGGCAGAGGAAGTACCGTCTGCACGGGTATTGGAGAATGCCGATTTTGTGGCGTTTTTGGATATAGCGCCAGCAAAGCCGGGACATGTGTTGGTGGTACCTAAAACACACTGCGAAAGTCTTTTAGATTTCCCGGCTGACTTAGGCAATGCTTTGCTGCGAACTCTGCAACAGGTTGGCTTTGCGCAGATGCAGGCATTAGGGGCAGAGGGATTTAATGTTCTGCAAAATAATTTTCCGGCAGCCGGGCAGGAAGTTTTCCATGTGCATTGGCATGTTGTGCCGCGCTTTGCAGGGGATGGCCTGAAGCATTGGCCCCAAGGGGCGTATGCCAGCTTGGAAGAAATGCAGGCAGTGCAACAAAATATGAGAAAAGTAACAGGGCATTAGTACATTGAGGCTGTAGTGCAAGCCGTCTTTTTCCTGTGAGAATAAAAAACAGCGGGAAATTCGCTTGATATTTTTAGGAAAACTTTTTATAGTCATCAACACATGGACGGCGTATCCGTAATTTGTGACAAGTTTGTCTGATTTGCATGTTTATGCTCTTCAGTTGTGGGAATAACCCGCCTGCTGAGTTTTTTATTGTGTCATGTGCATTAGCACATAGTTCTTGTGGCTCATTAGCGGATGCTAATTCCTTATTTTTTGTGGAGGAAGTATGAACAAAGCCCTTACCAAGGCCGAAATTGTCGAAGCGGTATACGAAAAAACGGATAAAAACCGTGCTGAAGTGAAACAGATTGTGGAAAACCTGCTTCACATTATGAAGCAGTCTGTTAAAAAAGACCACGCTCTTTTGCTTAGCGGTTTTGGCAAATTTGAAGCGTATGACAAAAAGGCGCGTAAAGGCAGAAACCCTCAAACGGATCAATCTATTACTTTGCCCCCTCGCAAAGTTGTTGTATTCCGCCTTTCGCGTAAGTTCCGTGCTGAATTGAACGGGGAAGAAATAGATAATTAATTGTTCGTTAAGAAAGGTCTTTTTCTATAGGAAAGGGCTTTTTCTTTTTTAAACAAATAGCTGCTTGTATAATGCTGGTTGCGCTTTTTGCATAAAAAAAGCGTATTCTTGTTGCATACAGTCTTGTGTAATATATATGCACGTTTGGAAAATACCAAACGTGCATTTGCTGTTTAACTGCCAGTGGCTTGTTTAATTCTCACTTATGCAGAAAAACTTTGCCAAAGGGTCAGTATGTGCTGTGTTTGTGCAAGGGTGCTGTAGTGCGTAGCCGTAGCAACAGCATTTTGGCGCAGAACAGCCAAGGTGTGTGCATGTTGCGGGTTTTCTACTACATCCAAGGCGTGTTCCAAGGCAAGGGCTGCAGCGCGTATATCGGCATCTGGCACCCAAAATCCATTGGGGGGCAACTCTTTATTGGAACCTGGCAAGGCTTGCGTAGTATAGGGAATATGGCTGGCATGGTTGGCGTTTATATGCAGGTTTTCGCTGGCATCGCGCATATAATCCAGCCCCCCAAAGCCACTAAACCCAACACCAAGGCACCCACAGGCCAT
>CAZPTC010000137.1:0-6669 GCA_964589455.1 uncultured Desulfovibrionaceae bacterium
ATTGCCCCATGTATCGCTTACCAAAATTCGGTTACACTCGGGGCTTTGATAAAGTATTCTTTACTCACGGCCATGAAGGAGACCAATATTTCTATGCCGAAGAGCCATTAATTCACTACTCTGCCGAAGATTACCACGAACAAAACCTTTTGGAAAATGCAGATGAGCGTATGAATGGTAATGTTGTCGCTCCTTTATTACATGAAACAAATTGTTATTTGAAACTCATGCAACAATGGAGAACACCCGAAGATCGTTTTGTAGCAAAAACAATGCGTAAAGCTATTGAATATCTTGAGCAAGTTGACAGAACCAAGCAATTTTATCTTTGGATCGACAGCTTTGACCCACATGAACCTTGGAATCCGCCGTCAGTATGGAATAATACTCCTTGTCCTTACGATCCTGATTATAAAGGAAAAAATCAATTTTTACCCATTTTGGGACCTGCTGATGTGTACACCGAAGAACAACTTCACCATATCAGAATGCTCTATGCTGAATTAGTTACCCTATGCGATACCTATTTAGGTGTGCTTTTAGATGCAATCAGAAGACTGGGCTTTGAAGAAAACACCTTATTTATGATGGTTTCTGACCACGGCGAACCTATGGGCAATGGCGAACACGGACACGGCATTATGCGTAAGTGCCGCCCCTGGCCGTATAATGAACTTGTACACGCCCCCTTCCTTTTGCGCTGCCCTGGTGTTAAAGCGGGTCAACGCATTAAGGCCTTTGTGCAGTCTGTAGACATTGCCCCCACCATTTGCGACTGGCTGGGCATTGGCGTACACCCGGATATGCAGGGCTTCTCCCTGTTGCCCCTTGTGCGCGGCGAAGTGCAAAAAGTGCGTGACTTCAGTATTGCCGGTTACAACCGCTTTTCTTGGGCTCTGTACAATGACGACTGGTCCTATATCCACTGGATTAAACAAGACTCCACCCATGAAGCGGATGAATACAACCTTATTTCTGGCGGCGGCATGAACGAACAGGCAGGCCACTTGCTGGATGTAGGCGGCAATACCCTGCTTGCCATGTCTGTAACAGACAAAAAAGTGCAAAAAGAAGTCCTCAATAAAATGAAAGAGGGCAACAAGGCTTTACAACAGCATGAAGAAGCCGCAACCTTGGATGGCGAAGAACAGTGGACATGCACCCCCGGTGCAGTGGCAGAAGTGCCCGCACGCGATGAGTTGTATAACCGCAAGACAGACCCCATGCAATTGAAGAACGTGATAAGTGAACACCCAGATGTTGCACGCGATCTGCTGCGTGCGCTTAAAGGCCAAATGGCCGCTATTAAAGCAAGCTAGGCTTGCGTAGCAAACAAATGGCATAGTGGGTAATGCCTGCTTGGCTTCCAAAGCAAAAAAACAGGCATTACCCCCTTTTCACATAATTGCAACATTGCATTTTTTTATGCCTTTCAGAAAAGATAATACCATTACCTTGTGTTATCTTTTTCTTTAGTCGCATTGAGGTTTACAATGACTACAGATACAAAAGACATATCCTCTTCATTAGAGTGCCAGGACGATAGCTGGCCTATTGGGAAAAAAGCTGCTTTTTATAGCCTTTTTGTTGTTATCACATTAGCTATATTAGACGGCTTAGACAGACAAATTATAGCCGCCTTACTTCCCTATATTAAAAACGATTTCCATTTAACAGATACACAACTTGGTTCTATTGTTTCTATACTCAACTTCTCCATAGCTATTTTTGTTATCCCCACTGCCTACCTTGTAGACAACTGGAGCCGCAAAAAAACCATGGCCCTTATGTGCGGTGTGTGGAGTATTGCCACGGGCGCCTGCGCGTTTGCCAACAACTTTGCCCACATGTTTGCCGCCCGCTTTATGGTGGGTGCAGGGGAAGCTGGCTATAACCCGGCGGCACAGGCCTTGCTCTCCGCCTCATTCCCCAAAAAGTTCCGCAGTACCGTGCTTGCCATGATACAACTGGGTATTGCGTTAGGTTCTCCCATTGGTCTTGCCCTTGGCGGGTATCTGGCAGCCAAATACGGCTGGCGTCACGCCCTTGGGGTGGTGGCTATCCCCGGTCTTCTGCTTGCATTCTCGGCTCTTTTTATCCATGATTTTAAAACAGTAAAAAAAGAACCTGTAAAAACTTCCGCCAACGGAGCGCCTGTAAAAAAAGAATCCTACCTGCATTTGCTGGGAAGCTTTTTAAAAGTGCCCACCCTTGTATGTATTTTTGTAGGTGCCACCTGTATTCTTTTATTCTCTGGCTGCACAACCGGCTGGCTGCCTATGTACTTTATCCGCCAAGCCAATATGGAACCAGCAGCCGCTGCCGGCATTGCTGCCCTTACCTTCCTGCCTACTGTTATTGGCTATTTCCTTTCCGGCCCCATTATTGACCTGTTCCGCCGCCATTTTGTCAATGGTACAGCCATTGTTATGTGCGCGGGTACGGCCATATTTGCCGCTGGTCAGCTTATAGCCTTTGGTCTCTGCACACCAGGCTCTACCATGCAATTAGCCATATTGCTTATTTGCGGCGGCTTTGGTGTGCTTGCTTCCGTGGGCGGCCCTACAATGATTATGGACCTTGTGCCTATACGCAACCGCGCTTCTGCCGCTGGTATGCTTGTGGCCTGCCAGAACATTCTTGGCCTGGGCCTTGGACCCCTGCTTACGGGTTTCCTTTCGGATGCATTTACCCTTGGCACAGCCTTTTTATTTATGACTATTGCCCCTGCTGCAGCCGCGCTTATTTACTTGGTTGCCACCTATACCTATAAAAAAGACAGCGCAAACATTGTTTGCGAAGATGCTGTGTTTTAACCCAACACATCTAATCACGATATACACGAACTTGATTTCGTGCACAAACATTGTTTGTGAAGATACCGTGTTTTAACCCCTTACCTTTCCCCTGTTGGTATTCCAGCAGGGGAAGTTTTATTAACAGAAACGCGCTAGCTTTTTGTGGGTATTCCTAATTTTTTCATACGCGCTCTTAGGGTGTTGGGGTGCAAGCCCAGCATTTCTGCTGCGCCGCCTTTTCCCCCTACTTTACCACAACGGCGCAAGGCGTCTTTAATATGCTGGCTCATTATGCTGTCCAAATGGCCTGCGGGGTCAGGAAAATCGCTTGGGGGAATAACTTCTGGTGCAGGATACGGCACTGTATAGGTACCTGCATACGGCAAAGGCCGTGAAGGGGCATAAATTTGCGCCACTGCCTGTTTAGACATTTCTGCCCTTCCCCCTGCAAAAGGCTGTTCCTGGTAGGTGCGGAATACCCGTGGCGCTTCTTCCACATAAAAGCGTACAGTTTGGGTGCGCGTATACGCGAGCATACCCCTGTCTAATACAGCAGATAATTCCCGTACATTGCCAGGCCACGGGTATAAATACAACTTTACTATTTCTTCTTCTGGTATTTCAGGGGCCTTTTCCATGCCCCATTCATGCGCCTTTTCTTCCCACAGTACGCGCATAAGTACAGGGATATCTTCCCTCCTCTTGCGCAATGGGGGTATTGTCACTTTCAGGGTGTTAAGCCTGAAGTATAAATCATTGCGGAAACTCCCCTCTGCCAGCATTTTGGTGACATTTTGGTTAGTGGCCGCTATAACGCGGATATCCAAACCCTTGCGTATGCCGCCACCCACACGCTGCACTTCTTTTCTGTCCAGCACACGCAGAAGCCGCACTTGCGCCTGGGGAGAAAGCTCCCCCACTTCATCCAACAAAATGGTACCACCATTAGCCTGCTCAAAGTAGCCTTGGTTTTCCCGCAAAGCGCCCGTAAAAGCCCCGCGCTCATGCCCAAACAATTCGCTATCCAGCAAAGATTCCGTAAGGGCCCCGCAGTTTATTTTGATATAGGGTCCATTTTTGCGCGGAGAAAGCGCCTGTATGGCATCTGCCAGCACTTCTTTGCCCACACCGGATTCCCCCAAAATAAGTACCGGGGCCATGCTTATGGCGGCTTCTTCCGCAAAATCCATAACCTGGGGCATAGAGCGGCACAGGCGCAACATATCTGCCGGGCTTTTAGCCAGCATACGCTGGCCAAACAATGTGGAGCTCTCTCTGGATTCCAGCATTTCTTTTTGCTGCAAGGCTATATTCTGGCATAAAATTGTGCATGGCTCCTGCACAGCCGCAAAAATAGCCGCATGTTCCGCTGTAAATACATGCGGCTCCCTAGCTAAAGCCCCAAAGAAAAAACTTTCATCCCCCACATGGAAAAGGTGCTGATTCAACGCAGAATGGAACTCGGGAAAAAGCATACGGCTTATAGCTTCTGTTGCAGGGTCATTTTGTATATCATCGCAAATTTGTGGCTGCGTAAAATATTTTTCCTCAAGTTTCCCAAAAACCCCTGTGTCTTCCATTTCACAAATAATAGTTGGCCGCTCATGCCCCTGCGCATCGTAAAAGGCGCAAATAAGAAACGCAAAATGCCCGTCTGCCTTTTTGCCAATGCGGTATACATGCAAAAACTCTACAGGAAGAGAACCTTCCAAAGCTAAAAAAAGAGCATGCAGGGCACTTTCCAGCCCCCCCTTGCGCGTAAGCTGGAAAAGCGTATTGGCAAAAGCTGCGGACATAAAATTTGCTGGCATACTAACTCCCATATTTTTCATTTTGCTACCATATATTGTGCTTTTAAACAAGATATGGTATATAACAAAAACACTATTCTCACCAACTTATTTATTTCACTCTCTATATTAAGTGGTACGCTTTTTGCTTTATAACAACAAATTGCGTATGCCGTTTCCATGCGGCAGAATAAAAAAACAATATGGTTGGAAAACCAGGAGCGAGGATTTCCCGCCATACCATCGCACCTTTATGAGGAGACTTTATGAAAGCACCTAAAAAAATTGCCCTTCTCGGTTTTGACTGCGCACTTACCAACCTTGTGCGTATGCATATTGAAGAAGGTATTGCCCCTACATTCAAAAAAGTATTTGAAAATGGCGTAGTATGCGAAAACGCCCTTGTGCCCTTCCCCACCATTACCCCCCCAAACTGGACTGTAATGGCAACCGGCGCATGGCCTGGCACCAACAATGTAACGGACTTCTGGCGTCACCGCCCTGGTACCACCCCAGAAGGCCTTAACTGCCACAACAGCTTCAACTGGGACTATGTGGAAAGTGAATCCATCTGGGAAGCCGCTGAAAAAGTGGGCAAAAAAAGCGTTATTCTTAATTACCCCATGTCTTACAACGCCCACAAGCGTTTAAAACATGGCACAGTAGTGGGTGGCGGCGCCCTTACCCCCGGCTTCTACATGGACCAAAACCTTATTTGCGAAATGAAGGGTATCCCTTTTGACCCCCAAGTTCCGCTGCCAAGCGCCTTCTCTGGCGACTTCCTTGTCACCACAGACCAATACCCCGGTGCCACTGCCCGCGTGAAGTTTGTAGACGCTACAGGCTGGAAGAATGTGGACAAAATGGGCGATGACCCCTTAGAAGCTTCCTTCACCATGCCCTTCCCAGACTCCTTCTTTGATGCCAAGCCCGCCACATGGCACGTGCTTGTGCGCGATCTGGGCAATGGCTACGACACCGTTACCCTTTCTACCACAAAAGACTTCAAGGACGCCTACTTCACCATTAAAACCGGTGAATGGAGCAAGGCCTTTGATGCTGACGGCCTGCTTGCCAATGGCGGCGTGAAGAAAATCCGCATGAAATCCAAGCTTATCAGCCTGGATGACGATGCCACCAACTTCCGCCTGTACCTTTCTCACGCCCTTAACGAAGACGGCGAACTGTGGTGCTACCCACAATCCCAAGCTGCCAAGCTGAACAAGGGCGACAATATCGCCACCAACAACTGCGGCATGGGTGTACTTGCTATGGGCTGGGGCAACCTGGACATGTGGATGGAAATGGTGGGCATTCACTACGACTGGCTGGGTGACACCGCTACCGCCCTTATGAAAGACGGTGATTGGGATATTTTCTATTCCCACGCCCACCCCACAGACTACATCTACCACCTGCTGATGACCGAACTTGACGAGCATACGTGCAAAAACGAAGCTTCCCGTCAAAATGCATGGCGTTTGCACCGCGAACTGTACAAACACGCAGACCGCTACCTCTCCCGTCTGCTCCAGCTTTTTGACGACGATACCCTCGTGTGCCTTATCTCTGACCACGGTGCTACACCTGACGGCCCCCCACTTGATATGATGAAAATCTTTGAAGAAGCCGGCCTTTGCAAAATGAAGTCTTCTGCTAAATCCCAAGCCGCAGAAGGCGGGGAAATGGAAGAAGGCTCTATGGACGGTGTGGCCGCTATCTTTGACGGCCTTTTGACCAGCGTTGACCCCAAGGTCTCCCGCGCTATTCCCGCCCGTATGTGCTATGCGTATGTGAACCTGAAGGGCCGCGATCCAGAAGGTATTGTGGAACCAGAGGATTATGAAAAAGTGCAGCGCGAAATCATAGACGCCCTTATGACATACGTTGACCCCCGCACAGGCACCCGCCCCATCTGCTTGGCCCTTCCCAAGAGAGAAGCCATGATGATGGGCCTTTGGGGCGAACAGTGCGGCGACGTGGTGTACGCAGTGTGGCCAGAATTCTCCAGCCAGCACGGAGCTATTCTGCCAACCGCTGCCTATGGCATTGGCGACCGGCGCACCCTGTGCGTGTTCTAT
>CAZPTC010000138.1:0-6588 GCA_964589455.1 uncultured Desulfovibrionaceae bacterium
GTTACCTGTTGCCCCGTGATAAGGTTAGCTTTAATAGTTTTGCCACCCCTATTATCAAAGTCTGCGTTAACATTAATTTTTTCATTTTTTGCAAAATGCACTGCTTCGTCTATTGCCGTGTAGGCCAATTCTTTTAAATCCATATAAATGGTCATGCTTTGCTCATCATGCATAATGCGTGAAATGGCAGCTTTTTCTGCATCCATACCTGTTATGGCTACTGGTTTTGTTATACCAAGCTCATTTAACGCTTCTCTGCTTGCACCAGCAAGAGCATCATTAGGGGCTAAAATAGCGTCAACAGTATTATTATTAGCTTCGATAAAGTTTTTTACTATTTCTTTTGCTTTTGCAGGCGACCAACCAGGTACAGCAGCTTCTCCAACAATCTTTACTTCCCCTTTCATAGGCTCAATATAGCGCATGGCCCCTTCGTACAGCAAGTTGGCATTATTGTCTGTTTGGTCTCCGCGCAGGATAATATAGTCACCTTTAAAAACAACTTCTACTAAGTACTGGCCCATTTTTTGGCCAATACGGTTACTATCATACCCTACAAATAGGTCCACATCCTGCTTAAGCACAACACGGGCATAATTAATAACGGGGACATTTTTTTTCTTGGCATACGCAAGCACTGCTTCTGCCTTTGTGGCATCGCGTGGTGTATACACAAGCACATCTATACCACTGTCTATCATTTCCATGCAGTCTTCAAGCTGGGTTTTAGGGGTATCTGTGCGGTTAAGGCGCACTTCTATATCTGCACCTAACATTTTTGCCCGCTCTTCCATATAGATTTTTTCCTGGTCCCACCGGGTAGCAGCGCCAACCCCAAAGGAAACCCCAATTTTAGGCTTTTTTTCCTGTGTACCACAGCCAGAAAAAGGCAAAATAACCAGCAGAAAACACAAGCACCATACCACACGTTTTATCATACCTTTCCATCCTCATATATTTTTTGGAATGCAACGGCATCCATAGGTTTAGCAAAGTAATAGCCTTGCGCAGTATAGCAGGCAAATTCCATCATCAAGTCAAGATTTTCCTGTGTTTCTACACCTTCTACTACAATCTGCATGTTAAGATTTTTCGCCATTTGAGTAATAGCCCCAAATACAGCTTTTTGCCTGTTATTGTTTTCTGTATCCAGCAAAAATCCCCGATCTATCTTCAGCACATCAATATCCATATTCTTCAACATATGCAGGGAAGAATAGCCAGAACCAAAGTCATCCATAGATATTTTCAGACCATTGGCATGAAGGTTATTTATAAAATTTGCCACAATACGGTGATTATCAAAAAGAACGGTTTCTGTGAGCTCCAGCTCAACTAATTCTGGTGGTACGTTATACGCTGCCAGTTTTTCCAGCAGGGTTTCCAAAAAATTGCCATTTAAAAGGTGGATACGGGAAAAATTTACAGAAATAGGGGTACAGGCAATACCCTTTTGCAAATTATGCTGAAGAAATTGTAGGGTTTTTTCAAACACAACAAAATCCAACCCAGCGATAAGCCCTGTTTTTTCGCATACAGGAATAAATTCGCCTGGGGGTATAAGCCTGCCTTCCTTATTGCGCCAACGGGCAAGGGCTTCAGCCCCAACAAGTGCTCGTGTGCGGATATCTGCTTTTGGCTGAAAAAATGGCTCAATCTCATCATCTTCAAGTGCCTGCTCTATTGCCCGCTTCATTTGCTCATTATGGGCAATTTCACGGTCAAAATCTTCCGAGTAAAATTCTAAATGCTTATAATGCAAGCCCTTAATCTTTTTGGCGGCAATACTGGCTTTATCCAGCATAAGATTTACACTTTCCATACGGTTAGTGATACGGTACAAACCAGCCGAAATGTAAATTTTTATATCCCCAATAGAAAGCTCTGCGTCAAAAAGCGCATTAAGCCTTTCTGGGCTTACATCTTCAAGTAGCATAACAAAGTGGTCAGAATTTACTCTGGCAATACGTTCTAAGGGGGTAAGCTGCTTGCTGTAGCGCTGGTAAATGGTTTTAAGTATGCTATTACCCACATGAAAACTATAATAACTATTGATGTATTTAAAATTATCAATATCAAAAGAGCAAAGACAAAAGTTTATATTTTTATTAGCTGCAAGTATATTTTGCAAATCAACAGTAAATTTTGTAAGATAATTTCCTTC
Organism: uncultured Desulfovibrionaceae bacterium; assembly: GCA_964589455.1. Lineage (GTDB taxonomy): Bacteria > Desulfobacterota > Desulfovibrionia > Desulfovibrionales > Desulfovibrionaceae > CAZPTC01. Next base: position 2,165 of record CAZPTC010000138.1, read on the forward strand.
TGTAAAAGGGTCTACAAACGCAATATTCTCTAAATGGAGTTGCTGTTTTCTTTTTTGCTGCACATAATACAGGGTACTGAATGTAAAGAATAGCATTGTAGCTAAAAGCACTACATAAAACATGCGCACAATAATATTAGCATTAGGCGAAATGGCTTTTGTAGAAATACTGGAAATAAGAAACCAATCGTAAATTTGCTCTATAGGTGTATAGGTAAAGAATACTGTTTCTCCATTAATAACAGCTTGCATAAAACCAGAATTATGCTTTTGTATATCTGCTTCCAGTTTCCGTGAAACATCTGGGTTATTCAAGTAAAGAATACGGTAATAATTATCCGATTCCCTGGTATACTGGCTTTGCTGAGCACTTATAAGAATATACCCCTGGCTGTTAAGAATATAGGTAGAGCCCTGATCTGCAAATAAAGAGGCAGAGCATAAATTATACATGTCTTGTGGAGTGTATTGCTTTTGTATAGTGCCAATAACCTGTCCCTTATAGAGAATAGGCACACAAAGCACAAAAATATCTTCCCCATTAATCCGAGAAACAAGCCTGTCTGAAATATTGGGTATACCCTGCATGCCCAGCTTAAAATACTGGCGACCGGCAATATCTACTGACACTCCCGCACCGGAAAGGCCTTTACCACTGTCAGAGGCCCAATTAAGCGAAGTATCACCCTTTTCCTGCGCATACGCGGAAAATATGCGCTCCATGGAAGCGCCACCCTGTTCTTCACGGGCAAGGCGCTCCGCAAGCTGTTTGGAATGCAATTCCAGATTATTAAGCGCAACTGTCAAATTGCTGGTGATAACATTTTTATTTTGGGTAACAATTTCTGTAAGGTTAAGGCGTGCATCTTCTGCAAGAAGAAACTGTACATGCCGCATAAGACCCAGCACGGCAATAATAAGAAGCAAGTCTATAATTGCTATGACAAAAAAAGATTTGCTGTGTTCAAAGTTAAGTTTTTTCATAATCCGCTGTCAGGTGAGTAGAAGAGTATAGAAGTACGCGCGGTCGGTATACGGTGTAATTCTACCAAAAAAAATTTTTCTTAGCAATATATTTCCACTGCCATATTATTTTCGATTAAAAATCTACTTTTTGTAAAAAAATAACAGCCCATTCTTTCATGCTGTAAGTAGATTACTCCATAGCGCAAAAGAATGGGCTGCTGCATAGTTGCATGACTTCTCTGGTTCACTTATACTAACATGTCAAAATTTCACACGTTATCAATCATATACTCGCGGGTTTTCTCACTCAGCGCTTAGGATTAACCCCTACCCGCGTATACTCCTTATTATCACCCGCCATGCACTCAACAATATAATGGGGGTCTGCCATGTAAAAGAGGCAAATGCCCTCTCCTTCTGGCCTTGTAAATGTAAAATATAAGGTATCCTCTTCTGGAAAAATGCCCTCTGCGTTAAAGCGCGTAGCAAAAGCCTGCGCAATATCCATAAGAGAGCGCCCTGCTATAAAACCAGACGACACTATTTTACTGGTAAACCCATCTGGGGCAGACATATAAAGGCTTATGCCATCTGTTTCCTGCTGTTCTATTACTGTCCAGTCATCCGGCACACGAACAGAAAAAGCCGCGTAGTCCTGCGTTTTTGCATAAGCTGTTTGCAGCCCAAAACCTTGCATACTGCAAACCAAAAACAACAATAGAAAAATCCTGCTTATCATATCTTACTCTTATATATTGGGTTTTGTATATACAAGCACTTGCCGTGCAGTTTCCAAATTGCCAAATTCGCACTCTGCCAGCACATTTTCCCCAATATCCATAACACGGCATTCCCCAGAAAAATTTTCCATTTCAACAGTAAATGCCCAGTGTGTGCCTTTGTTTACCGGTTTACTTCCCCCCATACCAAACGAAAAATACTGGCTTGCTTCTGCTGCTGGCAAACCAGGTGCTAGCACATACGCAATACTTTTAATAGCGCTTTCGGCAGGGTCATTCGCCATAATGGTGTGCCAGCCCCCAAAGCTTTCTTCCTCTTTTACTGTCCATTCTTCAGGCACGTTAATAGTAAAAAAACCATACTCCCGTATTTCTGCATAGGCAGCAGTGGCTAAAGCGCCTGTTAACACAGCAACTATCATACAATAAAAAACAACACGCTTCATGGCTTTCTCCTTAATATCCGCAAGTATAGTACAAGTACTTAAGGGTTAAGCTGTGGGGCTTCATCAAGTTTATACACGCGTACCCTGCGCAAAAGGTTTTCATCTCCACCATAACATTCTACATAGTAATACTTTGCTCTGCCAGAAAGGGCACACTCCACAAAAAGCCCTGTATAGTCTACAAAAGTAAATATATAGCTGTTTCCATCAAAAACTGGGGGGGTTGCTTCAGATAAGCGGGCAAAATCTTCTGCCAGAGCTTTTAAATCCCAGCCCCAGTTTATTCCTGAAATAACAGTAACAACAGCTTTTTGAGACTGCGGTTCAATATCTATATGGGTATGTCTGTTATGGTAGCGCTCTGAAATACGCCAGTCAGCAGGGTAATCCAACATAAAACTGCCATAATCCGCCAGTACAGCATATGCAGAAGCAGGCCATAACAACGCAAGAAAAAATGCGCTATAGAGAAGCAGGTTTCGCATGGCAGTCTCCCTATCGAATAAAGGAAGTGGATACGGGAACTTTTCTTTCTTGTGCCGCACAGCTTTGCTTCTGTCAAGGTCGGGCACAATGCCCACATTTTCCCACCGCAAATGGGGGGCAATTCTTTGCTTGCAGTGTGGGCTGCTTTTTGGCAAAATCTCTCACGCCATTACGGGCATTTTACTAAGGGCGTTCTTTTGCCCAGCTTCGCATTTTCCGGAGGTTTCCCATGCATCAAATTCCCCAGGGTTTTGCGCTTGCCGTGGCACGCGCGGATTTTCGCAATTCCCCTACCCCAGCGCGCAACGACATTGCCCTTGTGTATGCCCAAAATCCCCTTACCTGCGCCGCGCTTTTTACACAAAATCTTTTTAAAGCCGCCCCAGTGCTTGTAGCGCAGGAAATATACGCTGCCCATCAAGAGGGTGAACCCGTGCATGGTGCCCTGCTCAATTCAGGACAAGCCAATGCCTGTACTGGCCCTTTGGGAGAAGCCAACTGCCGCGTAGCCCTGCTTATGGCAGAAAATGCCCTTGCCCAGCAAGGCAACCCATGCAAACTTATGCCTGCCTCCACAGGGGTTATTGGCCACCAAATGGATATGACCAAGTGGGAAGCCGCCATACCTGCACTTTGCGCAAGCCTGGGCAATGCCACTTTGGAAGACGCAACCCGCGCCATTATGACCACAGACTCCTTCCCCAAAATGGCCTCCCGCACCCTTTCCCTTGGCGGCAAAGAAGTGCGTATTAGCGGTTTTGCCAAAGGTGCCGGCATGATATGCCCCAACATGGCCACCATGCTTTCTGTTGTGATGAGTGATATTGACGCCAGCCCCGCCCTTTGGCGCGAAATTTTCACCCAGGCCGTACACGCCAGCTATAACCGCGCCTCTGTAGATGGCGATACCTCCACCAATGACACCCTGTACGGCTTTGCCAGCGGAAAATCTGGCTTTACTTTGCAGGAAGGCACCCCAGAAGAAGCCCAATTCCGCGCTGCCCTTACAGAAGTGCTTGCAGAGCTGGCCTACCTGCTGGTAAAAGACGGAGAAGGTGCCACCAAAGTTATGCACATAAACGTGCATGGTGCCCCCACCAATAATGATGCAGAGCTTGTTGCCCGCGCGGTTGGGCATTCCCAACTTGTTAAAACCGCCATGTTTGGCAAAGACCCCAACTGGGGCCGAATTGTCGCCGCGGCTGGCCGCTCTGGTGCATCCTTTAACCCCCAAGACCTTATCCTACATCTTGCAGGTATAGAGCTTTTCCGCAATGGCGCCCCCCGTACCTTTGCACCCGGCGAAATGGACGCTCTTTTGCGAGACCCCTTGGAAGCCGTAGATATCCCTGTGGATATTTGCCTTGGCAATGGCCCTGGTTCTGCCTTTCTTATGGCAAGCGACCTTTCACACGACTATGTGAGCTGTAATTCAGACTACCGCTCCTAAGGCTCTATTATGGTTGTAGGCGTTCTTACTGTAGAATATACGCTGCACGGCAATGATTCCCTTAAAGGCAAGCGCCGTGTGGCCAACAGTTTAAAGCAAAAGGTGCGTAATACCTTTAATGTTTCCATTGCAGAAGTGGAAACAGAAAACTCCCTTACGCGCCTGCGCCTGGCTGTGGTATCTGTAAGTAACAGCCAGCAGCATATACAATCACGTATGGATAAGTGCCTGGCCATGATGGAAGCCACTTGCCCTGAAGAACTCACCTGGTATGACCTGGACTGGTTTGTCGCGGAGTAAAAAAGAAGAAAGGAGATTGGGGGAGGAAAGGGGAAC
>CAZPTC010000139.1:0-6491 GCA_964589455.1 uncultured Desulfovibrionaceae bacterium
TCTTGCAAGATTATCAGCAGCAGCGTATACTCACGTTTCTGGATCCAAGTAAAGACCCTAAAGGATCAGGATATCACATTATCCAGTCTCAAATTGCTATAGGGTCTGGTGAGCTTATGGGTAAAGGATACCTGGCTGGCACACAAAGCCAACTGCGTTTTCTGCCTGAAAAGCATACAGACTTTGCTATAGCGGTTTTTGGAGAAGAATGGGGTTTTGTAGGCACAATGGTGCTTCTGTCCTTGTTCTGTTTCATGTTAATGAGTATTTATGCCACGGTGCGCAATGCAAAGGACAGGTTTGGTTCTACCCTCTGCGCAGGTGTATTTTTCTACTTTTTTTGGCAAATTCTTATTAATATGGGTATGGTGGTAGGTATTATGCCTGTAGTGGGTATGCCACTGCCATTTATAAGTTACGGGGGCAGCGCCATGCTTGTAAATTGTGCGCTTATTGGCGTTGTGCTCAATGTTTCCATGCGGCGCTTTGTCTTTGCAGGCAAAGCCAGTGTGCTGAAGAAAGTAGAAGGGAATTAGGATGCTGTTTTCAAGGAGCGAAACTGTGAGTAAGGAAGAGATAAACGCATTTTTAGGTGCGGGCACCGTGTATAAGGGTGAGCTTACCTTCCAGGGCGCTGTACGCATTGATGGGGAATTTGAAGGGGATATCCACTCGGATGGCGCACTTATTGTGGGCAAAGATTCTGTGGTAAAAGCCCGCCTGGAAGTGGGGGAACTAGTGCTTTCTGGCTCCTTCACAGGGGATGCCATTGCTAAGCGGCGCGTTATTATCCATAAAGGCGGGGTATTTACAGGTAACCTTTACAGCCCGGCTCTTGTGGTGGAAGATGGCGCAGTTTTAGATGGTGCCTTGCATATGCGGGAAGAAAAAAGCCCGGCACGCCCGGTACTAACGGAAGAGCCAGAGAATGCCTGAGGCAATTTTTACAGATAATTGCCTGAGATAAAAGGCTAAGCAAAAAAATGCAGCACTTTTCCCTGCAAAACCCTTTGACAAAATAAGGTGAAGAGGGTATAAAGGGAAGGTAGTGACGCACGCGTCTTGTGTATGTGTGCGGTAGTGCGTTTCAAGGCATTTAGAGAGGTGGACTTGTGATCAATCTTGATATTACAGTCTTATTCCAATTGGTGAACTTTCTCATCACGCTCGTGCTCCTTAATTATTTTATTATTGGGCCAATACGCAAGGTAATGGCAGAGCGTAAAGCCCTTATGGAAAATATGCAGGGCGATGCAGATGGTACACGCATGGAAGCCAGGCTGAAGCTGGAAACGTATGAAGGCCGTCTTGCGCACATGCGCACCCAGATAGCCGCCATGCGTATGGAAATGAAAGATACGGCCCAGCATGAAGCCCATGGTCGCCTGGAAACAGCCGGCGAACAAGTGCGCGCTATGCGCCAGGAAGCAACAGCCACATTAAAGGCAGAAGCCGCAGGCGTGGAAAAAACACTTGAAGGCCGTGTGGATACTTTTGCCACAAAAGCCCTTGAAAAAATTTTACAGGCATGAGGGGGCGTATGCGTCATTTACGGACAACATTCTTTACAGCCCTTTTTGTGCTTGGCACAGCGGGTTTTGCTCTTGCCTCTGAAGGGGAAGGTTTGCCTTGGGGTAACTTTGCCCTGCGCCTTCTTAATGTGGCTATTTTTCTTGCCATTATCTGGTTTGCAGCCGGTAAGCTTATAAAAAGCTTTATTGTAGGCCGTAAGGAAAAAATTGCCAATACCCTTGTGGAATTGGAAAATCTGAAAAAGCAGGCTGTAACCGACCTTAAAGATATTGAAAACCGCGTGGCAAATATTGAAAGCGAATGCGCGGCCATGATGGAAGAAGGCCGCCGCCAGGCGGAAAAAATCCGCGAGGCCATACTTGCAGAAGCAGAAAAACAGGCTGCGCAAATAATTGAGGCTGCCCGTATGGGTGCGCGTCAGGAAGCTAAGGCGGAATATGATGCCATCAGGGCGCGCCTTGCGGACGAAATTGCGGGTTCTTTACAGCAAAAACTTGCTGCCCGCTTGGATGCCGCTACCCAGGAGCACCTTATGGACAAGGCTTTGTCCAAAATTGACAAGGTGGTGTTGCAATGATTGGCTCTGTTGTGGCAAAACGGTATGCCTCCGCGCTTTTTGCTCTTGGCAAGGAAGGTGGCGCTTCTGAATTAGAACGCTTTGGTGCTAACCTGAATGACCTTGCAGACGCACTGACAGTTTCCCCCATGCTTGCAGAAGTGTTTAAGAACCCCGTGCTTTCTGTTACAGAAAAAAAGCATGTTCTTAAAGCGCTTTTGGAAAAAATGGGTGCGGCAGACGCAGTGCGGCGCTTTTGTGAACTTTTGGCAGACAAAGGCCGGCTGCCCATTCTGCGGGAAATAGCCGCCACCTACAGCTCTATGCTGGACGATTTTTCGGGCATTACGCGCGGTGTTTTCACTGGCGCGCTTGCTCTGGATGAAGGCCGTAAGGCAGGCATCCTGGCGCAATTAGAAAAGAAAACGGGCCGTAAACTGGTTTTGGAATTCAAAGAAGACCATGCGCTTTTGGGCGGTTTTGTCCTCACGCTTGGTGACCTTTTGTTGGATGCCAGTGTACGAACCCAAATTGAAAATCTCAGGGAATCTATCAAGAGGGGTGAATAGACCATGCACATTAAGGCGGAAGAGATCGGTAAGATCATTGAGGACCAGATCCGCAATTACGACCAGCGCGTGGAAATGAGCGAGACTGGCACCGTGTTGTATGTGGGCGATGGTATTGCCCGCGTGTACGGTGTAAGTAATGCCATGGCCATGGAATTGCTGGAGTTTCCTGGCGGGCTCATGGGCATGGTGCTCAACCTGGAAGAAGACAACGTAGGTGTTGCGCTTTTGGGTGATGACCGTGGCGTGAAAGAAGGTGACCCTGTCAAACGTACAGGCCGCATCTTCTCTGTTCCGGTTGGTGAAGGTGTTATGGGCCGTGTGCTGGACCCACTTGGCCAGCCTGTTGACGGCCTTGGCCCGGTTGAGGCCACTGAAACACGCCCTGTGGAACTGAAGGCCCCTGGCATTATGGCGCGTAAGAGCGTGCATGAGCCAATGGTAACAGGTATTAAGGCCATTGACGCTATCACTCCCATTGGGCGTGGTCAGCGCGAACTTATTATTGGTGACCGCCAGATTGGTAAAACTGCTGTCTGTGTGGATGCCATTTTGGCCCAAAAAAATACAGATGTACACTGCTTCTATGTGGCCATTGGCCAAAAGAAGTCTACAGTGGCTCTGGTGGCAGAAACCCTGCGCAAATACGGCGCACTGGAATACACCACCATTATCACAGCCAGTGCCTCTGAACCTGCCCCCTTGCAGTACATAGCCGCATATTCTGGCTGTACTATGGCAGAATACTACCGCGACAATGGCAAACACGCCCTTATCGTGTACGATGACCTTTCTAAGCAGGCCGTGGCGTATCGTCAAATGTCTCTGCTTCTTCGCCGTCCCCCAGGACGTGAAGCTTTCCCTGGCGACGTCTTTTATCTGCACTCCCGCTTGCTGGAGCGTGCGGCTAAACTTTCTGATGATCTGGGCGCAGGCTCTCTTACAGCCCTGCCTATCATTGAAACCCAGGCCGGGGACGTTTCTGCCTATATCCCTACAAACGTTATTTCTATTACAGACGGCCAGGTCTTCCTGGAGTCCAGCCTGTTCAACGCCGGTATCCGCCCGGCCATTAACGTGGGTATTTCTGTTTCCCGCGTGGGTGGCGCTGCCCAGATTAAGGCCATGAAGCAGGTTGCAGGCACCATGCGCCTTGACCTTGCGCAATACCGCGAAATGGCGGCTTTTGCCCAGTTTGGCTCTGATCTTGACAAAACCACCAAGGCAACCCTTGCCCGTGGTGCCCGTATGACAGAGCTTTTAAAGCAGCCCCAGTACCAGCCCATGCCAACAGATGAACAGGTGGCTTCCATCTACTCCGCCGCACATGGCTTTTTGGACGACTTGGAAGTTTCGCAGGTTCTGCCTTTTGAAGCTGGCTATTTAGAGCACTTACGCACAGCCCGTCCTGACATATTGTCTGACATCCGTGAACGCAAAAAGCTGGACGAAGATCTGGAAAAGCGTCTTAACGCGGCTATCAGCGAATTCAAGGCAACATTCATAACGAGGGGTTAACACATGCCTTCGTTAAAGGATGTAAAAAACCAGATATCTGGTATAGCCAAAACCAAGCAGATTACCAAGGCCATGGGAATGGTGGCCTCCAGTAAGCTGCGTGGTGCGCAGGGACGTATAGAGCGCTTCAGGCCCTATGCTACCAAGTTTGGCGCTATGCTGGGTGATCTTGCGGCTCGGTGCGAAGAAGCGGTGCACCCGCTTTTAGAAGTACACGAGAAGCCTGCTTCCACGGTGATTGTACTTGTCACCTCCGACCGTGGGCTTTGTGGTGGCTTTAACGCCAACCTTATCACAAAGGCTTTCCGCCTTGCCAAAGAAAAAACCGACGCAGGCAGGCATGTACGCTTTATCTGCGTTGGCAAAAAAGCGCGTGAAGCTGTGCGTAAGTCCCCTTATGAACTTTGGCACAGTTTCCCGGATGCTCTGAATGACTTTAGCTTCCAGTTTGCCGTAAAGCTTGGGAACATTGTTTCCCATGCCTATGTGGAATACGAAGTGGATGAAGTTGTTGTTATTTTCAGCGAATTTGGTGGCATGGCCCGCCAAACGCCTACGCTTATGCCGCTTCTGCCAGTTGTGCCGAATCCGGAAGTATTAGCGGAAGGCCCGGCCTCCAGTGGCAAGCTGGAATATGAATATGAGCCTGCGGAAGAAGTGCTTTTAGCAAACCTGTTGCCGCGTTACGTCAATGTGCTGCTATACCGCGCATTGCTGGATACATCCGCCAGCGAACATGCTGCCCGTATGACCGCTATGGACAATGCCACCCGTAACTGCGACGATCTTTTGGAAAGCCTTACCCTTTTATATAACAAAACCCGTCAGGCCGCCATTACCAGCGACCTTATGGATATTGTCGGTGGCGCTAACGCGCTGCAAAGCCAATAAGCAAGGAGCTTCAAGGCATGGCAGAAAACATTGGCCAAATAGTACAAGTTATTGGCTCTGTTGTTGACGTGGGCTTCCCTGAAGGGAAATTGCCCAGCATCTTCAACGCGCTGGAAATAGAAAACCCCAATAATGCCTCCGCCCCTCTGCTGGTGGTAGAAGTGGCACAGCACCTTGGTGATAATGTGGTGCGTACCATTTCCATGGACTCCACAGATGGTCTTGTGCGCGGCATGAAAGCAAAAGATACAGGTAACCCCATTATGGCCCCTGTAGGACACGCCCCTGTAGGCCGTATCCTCAACGTGGTGGGCAAACCTGTGGACGGTCTTGGCGAAGTTAAGGCCGACAAATTCTACCCCATTCACCGTCCTGCCCCCTCCTTTACCTCCCAAAATACTCAGGTTGAAGTTTTGGAAACAGGTATCAAAGTTATGGACCTTTTGGTGCCCTTCCCCAAGGGTGGCAAAATCGGCCTCTTTGGTGGCGCAGGTGTGGGCAAGACCGTTGTTCTTCTGGAACTCATCAACAACATAGCCAAACAGCACGGTGGTAACTCCGTGTTCGCAGGTGTGGGTGAGCGTACCCGTGAAGGGAACGACCTTTACCACGAATTGAAAGACGCTGGTGTTCTGGAACGCGCCGTGCTTGTCTACGGCCAGATGAATGAACCCCCAGGAGCCCGCGCCCGTGTGGCCCTTACAGCCCTTGCTTGTGCAGAATACTTCCGCGATGAAGAAAACCAGGACGTGTTGCTCTTTATTGACAACATTTTCCGCTTCACACAAGCTGGTTCTGAAGTGTCCGCTTTGCTTGGCCGTATGCCCTCTGCCGTGGGTTACCAACCTACCTTGGGTACAGACCTTGGCGCCCTGCAGGAACGTATCACCTCCACCACAGAAGGTTCCATCACCTCTGTGCAGGCTGTGTATGTGCCCGCTGACGACCTTACTGACCCGGCCCCTGCTACCACCTTCGCCCACTTGGACGGAACCTTGGTGCTTTCCCGCGCAATTTCGGAATTGGGTATTTACCCTGCCGTGGACCCGCTGGACTCCAACTCCCGTATCCTCGACCCCATTGTTGTGGGTACAGAACACTACGGTGTTGCGCGTCAGGTGCAGCAGGTGCTCCAAAAATACAAAGACCTCCAGGACATTATCGCCATTCTTGGTATGGACGAACTTTCTGACGAGGACAAAATCACTGTTAACCGCGCGCGTCGTATCCAGCGCTTCCTCTCCCAGCCTTTCCACGTTGCCGAAACCTTCACCGGTACCCCCGGTGTGTATGTGAAGCTGGAAGACACCATCAAGGGCTTTAAAGGCCTTCTGAGCGGCGAATACGACTACCTTTCTGAAAGCGACGTCTTTATGGTCGGCGGTATCGAAATGGCAGTGGAAAAATACAACAAACGCCAGGCT
>CAZPTC010000140.1:0-3062 GCA_964589455.1 uncultured Desulfovibrionaceae bacterium
TGCCCGCCGAAGCGAGAGCGAGTGCCCCGCAGGACGCGGGGCCGAGCGTCATCTGAGCTGTCACACAAAAGGGTCCGCCCCTCCCCCAATCTCACTTCCCCGTCTCACGCCCACCCTTCGGGTGGGCGTGGTCGTAGACTTGTGTTAGTGTAGAAATATCAAGATGTGTGTATCGTTGTGTTGTAGAAATACGGCTGTGCCCCAAGAGTTCCTGCACAGTGCGCAGGTCTGCACCAGCTTCCAGAATGTGGGTAGCAAAGGAGTGCCTGAGGTCGTGGGGCGATAAAGTGGAATATATTCCCGCGCGGGTGGCGGCTTCAGTAAGTATACGGGCAGCCTGGCGGCGTTGCAGGCGGGCACCGCGTGCGCCCACAAACAGGGCTTTTTCGCGGTGAGTGGCAGGGTCTGGGAGGGAAAGAAGAAAGGCAGGACGTGCTGCCAGCCAGGCTTCAAGGGCAAGAATACTGGTGTCACTAAGGGGGGCAAGGCGTTGTTTATTGCCTTTGCCAAGCACGCGGATAACGCCTTCAGAGGGGTGAATATCCGCGGCGTTAAGGGACAAAGCTTCTGAAATACGCAGGCCAGAGCCGTAAAGGAGCTCTAAAAGGGCTTTATCCCGCAGGGCAAGTGGGCCAAGAGCTTCAAAAGACGCAAGGGACGGGGAAGGGGTGGAGGCTGGGGGCGAATTTTGGGGGTCTGGCGGGGTATCTAAGAGGGCAAAGGTTTGGTCAACATTAAGAAAACGCGGGTGGCGTATATCTTGCTTGGGGTTTTTGAAGCCCAGCATGGGGTTTTCTGTTATATGGCGGTTTTGCAGCAAATAGCGAAAATAGGCGCGCAGGGCAGAAAGCTTGCGGGAAAGGGAAGCCTTGGCAAGCTTTTCTTTATAAAGGGCAGAAACAAAAGCGGCAATGTGGCGCTTGTCTATTTCTGTAGGACGCCCAAGCGAAAGATTTTGGGTGCCAAAAAAGGCTTCTGCATGGGTAAGGTCATTGGTGTAGGCGCTTATGGTGGCAGGCGAGGCACCCTTTTGGTAGTCCAGCCAGGTGAGGAAAAGGGCAGGTAAATCTGGCAGATTCACAAGCGCAGAAGTGGCGGGGGCAGCAGCACGGGAAGAGCTTTTCATACGCAGGCCTTATACACCATAGCAGGCAGGCGTTCTACAAAACCCAGAGTTTCTAATATGACCAAAAGGCCAGAAAGCGTGCCAGCATCTAGGGAAAAAGAGGGGGGAGAGGATAAAGAGGGGGATAAAGCTGAAGAGGGAGATAGGGCAGAAGAGAGAGAGGGGGATGAGGGAAACGAAGGGGAAAAGGCGGAATCAAGCCGCTCCATAAGCGCGTCCACATGCAAGGGGCCATGCTCAAGAAGTGTCGTGTACACAGCTTCTTGCGGGCTTGCAGGGGGAAATTGGGTAAGAAGGCGCGCCAAGGCATTTTCCCGCGCAGCTTTTTTTGGCAGAGGGGAATGGGCAGAGGAGGCAGGCTTGGGAGAAGAGAAGTCCTGTTTGGCCACAGAGGCAGAAGAGGCAGAGGCAGAAAGGGAAGGGCCTGTAGCGGGTAAGGAGGGTTCCTCTGTATAATCTTGCGCCAGAACAGCCTGGAGCTGGGGGAATAAATCTTCCACAATATCCGCCGCACAAAACGCCACTTTAGCCCCTTGGCGAACAAGGTGTCTGCAACCGGAAGAAAGGGGGCTTGTAGCAGCGCCCGGCACAGCGTAAACCGCACGGTTTTGCTCTAAAGCGGTACTGGCTGTGATAAGAGAACCGCTTTTCATGGCAGCTTCTACAATAACAACCCCAAGGGAAAGCCCGCTTATAATGCGGTTACGGATAGGAAAAAATGGGGCTTGTGGGGCAGCGCCCGGCGCAAATTCGCTTATAATAAGGCCCTTTGCCGCAAGTTTTTGGTACAGGTGGGTATGTTCAGGCGGGTACACCACATCCACGCCACAGCCAAGCACCGCAATGGAACTGCCAATGCCTGTAAGCGCGCCTTTATGGGCTTCAGCATCAATGCCGCGCGCCATGCCAGAAACAACAGTAAGGCCGGCGCGGGCAAAGTCTGCGCCCATGCGGCTTGCCACAACATCCCCTTCCGGGGTGGCACGGCGTGTGCCTACTATGGCGATACATGGCTGGGATAACAAGGAAATATCGCCCTTTGCGTATAAGAGGGAAGGAAAATCCGGTAATTGACGCAAAAGAGGCGGGTACGCCGCGTCAGTAGAAAGAATAATGCGGGCATCCACAGTATGCGCGGCTTCCCATTCTGGCATGGCTTTTTCCCGCCAATCTTGCGATTGTATGGCAGGGGCTTTGTGCGCAAGACCAGCCGCACCCCACTGAAGCGGGTTTTGCACGGCAGCATACGCAGAGCCAAAATGGTTAATAAGCCTGCTGGCACTGCGCACGCCAATGCCCTGCGCGTGGCGCAGAGCAAGGCAAGCCCAGTATTCGGCTTTTTGGGCGGCATCCAGAAAGTCAAATGCAGTCTGGGGCATAGGGAGCCTTTAGGGTTTTAAGCCCATCTGACGGGCCCTTTGGGCGGCCTCTGACTTGGGCCAGTCTTCAAACAAAACGGTAAGGTGCAGGGAGGCATTGCCCACATCGCCTAGCTTTTGGTAAGCCATGGCCGTTTTTAATAAAGAATCTGGGGTTTTATTATCCCGTGGGTAACGTGTCTGCACGTCTTTAAAGGCAAAAATGGCGTCTGTGTATTGCCTGCGGGCATAATGCGTTTCCCCCTTCCAATACAGAGCATTAGGCACAAGGCGGCTTTGCGGGTATGTTTGCATAAACGCGGTAAAGGCGGCTTCTGCCTCAGCAAAACGGCCTGTGCGGTAAAGCTGCAAACCCATATCATAGGCTTTTTGCTCCGGATTTGTGGGGGCTGGCTGAACCACTTGAGCCACTTGCGTTGATTGAGGCTCAGGCGCAACAGGCTGGGGAACCTGGGGCGCAAGCAAGGCCACTTGCCCTGCCCCCCCAACAGGTGCAGGCGTTTGGGCAGAAGGCGCGGCAGCCTGCGCAGAAGCAGGGGCTTGAGGCACTTGGCCAG
>CAZPTC010000140.1:3162-6465 GCA_964589455.1 uncultured Desulfovibrionaceae bacterium
TGCAGGCTTCTGGTCAGCAGGGGCTGGACTGGCAGGAGTTGCGGAGGTTCCTGCTGTTGCCGGGCTTATGGGTAATGTGTCCCCACTTTGGCTTGCATTGGGGGAATAGGGCAAAACATTGGGGGAATAAGGCGCAGAAGCAAGGTTAGTGCCTGAAGAAGGGGCAGGCGTGGCACTTTGCGCAGGTGGCACTGTACCTGCCGAATTTTGCTGGGCAGGACTTTGTGGTGCAGGGTTAAGCAAAGAGCCAGAATCTGCAGCATTTACAGGCGGCATAGCCGCTTGCTGCGCATTTGCGCCCATAGAAGGGGGCTGGCCCTCGTGCATTTCTGCCATACCTTCCGCCGTTATGGCCCTTTTGGGCACATACGGTACAACCACGCCTGTTTTGGCCACTTCGCGCTCTAAAAACTCCACCCTTGTATCCAGGTTTTGTATGCCCAAGTGCGCGTTTACCACTTCCCGCTTCACTTCTGTGCCTTCTGCTTCCAGCGCAGCCACACGCTGTTCCAGCTCTGCAAGCTTGGCGGCTTCTTTATTCGCGCAAGAGGCAAGCGGCAGCGTCATAAGCAGCAAAGCCGCCACAAAAGGTTTGCGGCAGGGATACACGCGGCTGTTGAAGGGGAATATGGGCATATACGGTTTCCTGTACGGGGGATTACATGCAATGGGCCTGTCAAAGGGCTGTTACCTGCTTGAGTATGGCCCAGCAGGGGGCTTTTTTCAAGCTTTATTTTCCGCCTTGAATACCATGTGTGCCGCAAGCAGGCCGGATTTTGCGCCAAGAACATACGCAATGTCCCCCTCTAGCAGCGTAGCAGAAGGGTCTATATTAATAAATGTTTCCGTTCCGCGGCGTATACCGGCAACACTGACCCCATAATTTTTGCGCAAACCGCAATTTCCCAAGTTTTTGCCCGCAATATCCGCCCCGGGTTCCACCTTATACGCCACAACCTGTATATCTGGCAGGGTATTGCCTAAATCGTCCAAATTATGCTTGCCTATATCAAGCTGGCGCACCATACCGTAGTTTTCTGCGCGTATTTTTTGGATATGCTGGTGGATAATTTGCTCTGGTATGAGGTAATGGTGCAAAACTTTGGCAAAAACTTCAATTGAGGTTTCAAATTCTTCTGAAACAACGTCATTGGCACCAAGTTTAAGCAAGGGCCCCATTTCCCCAAAAAAGCGGGTGCGCACCACGATATACAAGGTGGGCGCAAGTTTGCGCGCATTGGCAATAATGGCGCGGGTTCCTGTGGGGTCTGAAACCAAAATGGCCAGTGTACGCGCGCGGGCAACACCCAGTTTTTCCAGCACAAGGGGGTAACTGGCATCCCCATGTATAATGGGCTCAGTATCGCGGTAACGGGCAACAGTATCGGGGTTCATTTCAGAAATAATATAGGAAATGCCAGACTCTTTGGCAACGTGTGCCAGACTTTTGCCGCCAATGCCAAAGCCAATAATAATAAGGTGATCAGAAAGGCAAAGGTCTTCTGTGCAGCCTTCCCCGCTGTTTTCTTCATGCTCCAAAGCAAGCACACCACCGGTTTTATCTTTTCTGGCAAAAAGGCTTGAAACAGAAGGCGCCACTGCCATAAGCACAGGGGTAAGAGACATGGTGAGAATACTGGCGGCCAGGAATGTTTGGTAGCCACTTGTTTGCAGCAGCCCAAGACCAAGGGCGCTTTTTGCAAGCACAAACGAAAATTCGCCTATCTGGGCAAGGCCGAATGCGGCTAAAAAGGCGGTTCGTAAAGAATAGCCCAAAGCGCGCACAACAGGCAAAATAAGCACAATTTTCAGGACAATAATGCCAAAGGCAAGCAGGCATATAAAACCGGCATGGGTAAGGAAAAACTGCATATCCAGCAGCATGCCCACAGAAACAAAAAAAATGCTGGTGAAAACGTCCTTAAACGGCATCACGTTTTCCATAACATTTAAGCTGTATTCTGATTCCGCCAAAAGCAGACCGGCAAAAAACGCGCCTAAAGAAAGGGAAAGGCCAATATACGAAGTGGCAAGCGCAACCGCAAGGCATATACCAAGGGTGGTCATAAGCATGAGTTCGCGGCTGCGGGTACGCACAACACTGAGCATAAGACGCGGCAATACAAGTTTGCCTATAAGAAAAATACCGCCAAGTACAGCCACACTTTTTGCTACAAGGCCAATGGCATGGAACACATTTATTTCAAGTGTGCCGGAAAGCAAGGGGAAAAGCAGCACCATGGGCACAATGACAAGGTCTTGGAATATAAGGATTGCCAGGCATATTCTGCCCTGTGGGGATTCCATCTGCGCTTTTTGCTGCAAAAGACTAAGCACAATAGCCGTGGAAGAAAGGGCCACCAGACAGCCAAAAACCAATGCCTGCGAAAAGCCCACAAGCGAAAATGTAAGCAGCGTAACAATGCCCACTGTAAGAAAAACCTGCCCACCACCACCAATAAGAAGGGGCTTTTTCAAGCGTGCAAGCTCTTTGGGGGAAAGTTCCATGCCAATAGTAAAAAGCAGCAAAACAACGCCAACTTCTGCCATAATATCAACGGCTTCCATACTGGTAACAAGACCAAGCGCAGAAGGGCCACAAATAGCACCCGTTATAAGAAAGCCAACAATGGAGGGAAGTTTAAACCTGTGGCAAATAAGCACCACAAGTATAGAAAGGCCGAAAAGGGCCCCTAATTCTTGGAGAATATGCATTTCCATAGCGAGTACGCCTTGTTTGGATACAGATGAGTTGTTTTGCGGAAATTGTAGAAGATACACGGCTTAAGTCAAGAAGCGGAGATTGGCCAGCAAGCTGCGTAGGAAATAGAAAAGGATTATAGAGCTATGCCACGTTCTGGCAGTATTTAAATAGCAATGCCCGGCTTGTACCGGGCATTGGGGGGTAAGCGCCTTGCTGGCTTTCACGCGCTTTATGTTTGTTTTTGCGGGTATACGCTTTTTTGTTTTTGTGCTTTTGCACGGCCTTTGCCTGCATTTTGCGCACCTTAGAAGGTTCCAGGTGCAGGGTAAGAAAAATTTCTCCCATACTGCCTCCTTTATTTCGGCAAAAAGGAAAATACAACAGCGCAGAAAAAAAGCAAGTCTTGTTTTTTGCTGCTAAAAGCGCACATTTCCTAACGTGATAACATAGCCATATTTTTATATTTAAAGACCAGAAAACCGATTCCGTCAACAGTCAAAAAAAATGCTTGCCAAATGCCGCTGGCTTTTGTATCTTTCCACGTGCGGAGAGGTGTCCGAGCCGGCCGAAGGAGCTCGCCTGCTAAGTGAGTATACGGG
>CAZPTC010000141.1:0-6458 GCA_964589455.1 uncultured Desulfovibrionaceae bacterium
TAATTATAGTGCAGATAAACACAGTTTCTTCTTTAAAGCATAAAACCCCATGTTATATTTTGTAACATGGGGTTTTATGTCCAAACTGATAACAAACCCCTTTGGAGTTTGCGCCGCCCACCAGCGCGCTACGCTTGCTGGGCGGAAAGGCACGGAATTCGCTCACCTAAGGCGCCGCAAAGCGACGCCGGTTCGCTCTTCCGATAGCTTGCTGACTTTGCCAGCAAGCTTATGACACAAAACCCCACGTTACACTGTAACATGGGGTTTTGTGTCATAGAGGAACAAAGACTATACAGAGCAGGGTATGTCGCGTATTGCCGCAACACCCTTTTGTGCCTGCATACCAAACATATCGGCTTTCTGGCCTTTTTCTTTAGGGACGCAGTAACCTATTTATATTCCCGTAAATTCTGCAAGGAAAAAACAACCCAGTCCCCAATAAAAAGTTTTTTTGGAAGAGGGGAGGGAGTTTGAGGGAGGGGAGAAACCTTTTTGTTCGCAAAAAGGTTTCTCCCCTCCCTCAAAAAATCTCACACCACTCTTCCTAGGTATACTGCGGGGATTCGTCGCGGATAATTTGAAAAGCTTTGTTTGATTTCACAGAGCCGGGTATACCCCAGTATTTCACAACGCCAGCAACTGTGCATGGCAGTAATTCTTCCACATCTGTATCCAGCACAAGAACATCGCCCACTTGCAGGCGTAAAAGCTGGTTGCCTGTAATTTGGGTACCCCCCACGCGCACATTTAGGTCCACGGGGGTTTCCATAAGGCGTTCTTTCAGGCGGGCAACCCAGGCATGGTCTACTTCAAGGCGTTCAGTCTGGAAGTTGGCGTGCAGTTTGCTGCGTATGGGTTCAATGGTGGCGTAGGGCAGGCAAATAACCATGGAGCCAATAGAGGAATCTAATTCCACCTCAAAGTTAATAACAACAACCACATCACTAGGGGGCACAATGGCGGCAAACTGGGGGTTTATTTCACTGCGCACAAGCTCCATTTTTATGTCATGCACAGGCCGCCAGCTATCCTCCATATTTTCCAAGGCAATTTTAATAATTTTATCTACAATGGCCTGTTCAATGCGTGTAAATTCACGGCCTTCAATTTTTGGCTGCGAACCGGCCCCACCAAAAATATTTTCCACAAGGGCAAATACAAGGCGGGCGTCAACAACAATAAGGGCATTGCCGCGCAAGGGTTCCATCTTGAAAATATTAATACTGGTAGGCACAGGCAAAGAGCGCATGAACTCGCCAAACTTGGTCATGTCAATGGAAATAGGGTTCAATTCCACACGCTTACGCACAGCATTGGTAAGGGCATTGGTGCAAAGGCGGGCAAAACGGTCGTTAATGATTTCCAAAACAGGCATACGGCCGCGGATAATGCGGTCTTGGTTGGCAAGGTCAAAGACCACAACCCCGGAATCATCAACAGGGATATCGGTTTCTGTTTCCAGTTCACCACCGGAAAGCCCTCTGAGCAGGGCATCCACCTCATCCTGGGCAAGAATTTTGTTCATAATGCCTCTTTATCGCAAAGTGCAAACACACTGATATAACACGCAAAAGTGCAAGATACACGGAAAAAGGCAAAACATGCCAGAAAACCGTATCCATGCATGGGAGTATGCAAAATGTATTCCAAAAAAGCAAGCGGCATATTCCGGTACGCGCGCACACAAAAAAGACTTGCCAAGCAGGCATGACTTAGGCAGACTAAGCGCATGGGAATACATTATTTTTTCAAGGAAAAAAGCTATACTGCCGAGATACCGGAAGGGTTAGAAGGCCTGACACTGGCGCAATTACTTTGGCTTAATGGGGAGCTGCCGCCCAAGGCGCTTTGCGCTGGCTTGCGCACATGTGGTCGCTGCAAGGTGCGTTTTCTTTCTACTGCTCCGGCAGCAACACAGGCAGAACAGCGCGTATTCACAGAAGAAGAGCTGGCGCAAGGTCTGCGCCTGGCATGCCACCATAAGGCGCATGACGGAATGGAGCTGGAGGTGCCAGATTATGCGGTTTCGCAGAGGCTTTTGTCCAAAGCGCAGGAACAGCCTGTACAGGGCGGGCTGGCTATAGACTGGGGCACAAGCTCTGTTGCGTGGCGTTTTTGTTCCAATACCCTGTCTTCGTGTGTTTTGGAAGGCCAGAACATAAACCCGCAAATGCCCGCTGGCAGTGAGGTAATGGCTCGCCTGGCATTGGCAGCAACGGATGGCGGTTTAGAATTTTTGCGCAAAGTGAGCATTGATTTTTTGGAAAAACTTGTGCGCGATTTACAAAATATTAATGCGCAGGTAACAGAAATTGTGCTGGCAGCCAACCCGGCAATGGCCAGCCTTTCTGTGGGAGACAAAAGCCCGGCAGGCCTTTCTGCTGCGCCATATTTTTTGGAAGACGCAGGCGGTGCCTATGCGACCTATACACAGGGGCAGAAAAACCTTCCCCCAGTATGGGTTGCGCCACATTTGGCTCCTTTTGTAGGGGGGGACATAAGCGCAGGTCTGGCGGCAGTTTTTTTCACCCATGCGCATGCTGGCCCTTTTATTTTGGCGGATATGGGCACAAATGGAGAATTTGCGTTTGTGCGGCAAAAAGGGCATATTACAGTAACCAGTGTACCACTTGGCCCTGCTTTGGAAGGGGCTGGTCTGGAATGCGGGGGGCTGGCTGGCCCAGGCAGTGTAACGCGCTATACGCTTGGCCCTGCCGGTATACAGCAAGAACTTTTTTCTCAAGAAGACACAAGGGCCGGCTCCATCACAGGCGCGGCGTATCTAAGCTTGCTTGCCCTGCTTAAAACTGCGGGAATTATGGACAAAAACGGGCATTTCAGGAAGGAATCGCCCCACCCGCTTGCGCGCAAAATTGCGGCCAATATAGGGGAAAAAGAAGGGGAGGCCGTGCTTTTTTTGCCGGACGCCCTTTACCTGAGTGCCGGGGATGTAGAAAATATACTGAAAGTCAAGGCGGCTTTCAGTTGCGCCTTGCAAAGCCTGCTGGCACTGGCAGAGCAGGAACATACCCCTCTTCCCCAGCTTTTTCTTGCTGGCGCACTTGGTAAACATGCCCCCTTGCAGGCCTTAGAAACATTGGGATTTATTCCTTCGCGCCTTATCCCTCGCACACAAACCATTGGCAACAGCGCATTAGACGGTGCAAGTCTCTTGCTGAAAAAAGAAAACCGCCTTTTGCTTGAAGAAAAATTGCACCACATTGATACCATTCCCCTTACAGAAATGCCCGGCTTTCAGGAAATGTACCTGCAAGCCATGACGTTTTAACCAGTAGATAGCTATGCAAACCCCTTTTTTTTCTGCCCTTCCCCCTTCTTTCCAACAAGAATTTGAGCTTTTGCCCACTGTACTGGACGCTGTTATGCCAGTGAATGCCAAACAGTTTAAAGAATTGCCCTACGCTGTGCGCGACCTTTCCGCTTTGCTTACAACAGAGCGGGAATTTCTTTCCAAACCGTACTGGGGCGTGCCGCGTTTAACCTCTGCCTATCTGCGCTATTTTTTGCCGTGGAATATTCTACGTTTTGCCAGTATCTTGGCAACCTTGCCATTTTTATCGCTTAAAACAGAAAACCCGTTAGTTGTAGATTGCGGCAGTGGCCCCCTTACATTTCCCATTGCCCTGTGGCTCACCCGGCCAGATTTACGTATAAAAAAGCTTACATTTGTCTGTACAGATGTTAACCAGCACCCGCTGAACCTTGGGCGCGAAATTTTCACTCTCTTGCGGCAACGTACGCAAGCAGATAGCCCGTGGGAAGTGCATTGCCTGCGTGCGCCTTTAGAAAAAGCGGCGCAGGAAGCACGCAGCAAGTATGGCGCTGTGTCCCTGCTTTGCCTTGCCAATGTGCTGAATGAATGGGAAGGTAAAAAAGCCCGGCATCTTTCTTTGGAAGAGCGCATGGATGAATTTTTTATACGCAATGTCCCCATGCTTGCAGCAGACGGGGAAATTCTGCTTATGGAACCAGGCACGCGGCTTGGCGGCAAACTTATCACGACCGCACGAGAAATTGCGCGTTTGCAGGAAGATACCGGGTCTGGCATGTTTGCCTCTGCACCTTGTCCGCATCAGGCGCCTTGCCCGCTTGCCAAACTGCACACAGAAGAAAAAAGCATGGCAAGCAGAACCAATGCCTGGTGCCACAGCAATATTCCACCGGCCTTTGTCCCGGCATTTTTGCAGGATCTTTCCCAAAAAGCCGGCTTACATAAAGATACCCTGAGTATTTCGTATCTGCATCTTTTGCAGAAAAGCCATGCCCCAGAACCTCAGCTTGCAGGCATACAAAAAGCTGCAACACAAGGCGAAGAACAGGCTACTGGGCCAATGCTCACTGCCCGCATTCTTTCAGAAGCCTTCCCAGTTCCCGGGCAAAATGGGCGCGCCCGTTATGCCTGCACAGAGCAGGGGCTTGCGCTTGTGCTGGATAGTGCCTATATCAAAGCCTATACTATATGCAGTGTGCAAAAAATTCCGGGAAAAGATGGAAAATCTGGCGCATTCTTAGCCATTCTGCCCCAAAAAAAAGCTGAACTGCCCGTACAAAACACACAGGAAAAAGTGTTTAAACCTAAAACAGGCAATGCAAAAAAAGGCATACCGCCATTCCCACAAAACAGGAGGCCAAAATGAATGTTCTTGCCATAAATGGCAGCCCGCGCAAAAGCTGGAACACCGCAACCCTGCTGCAAAAGGCGCTGGACGGCGCAAAAGCTGCTGGTGCAGAAACAGAGCTTATCCATGTGTATGACCTGCCCAACTTTAAAGGCTGCACCAGTTGCTTTGCCTGCAAACGCAAAGGGGGCAAGCACGGTGTTTGCGCCATGAAGGACGGGCTTACCCCTGTGCTGGAAAAAATGCAGCACACAGACGCGCTTATTTTGGGTTCTCCTGTCTACTTTTTTCAAATAACAAGTGGTCTGCATGCCCTCTTAGAGCGCTTCATGTTTTCTAATATGTTGTACAATAAAGAAAACAACTTGCTTTATCCCAAAAAAATACCCGCCGCGTTTATGTATACTATGGGGGTTTCAGATGCCATGTTGCAACGCATGGGGATGGAAAAACCAGAGCTTAACCAAATGAACGAAAAGTTTCTCAAACGGCTGTTTGGGGGCATGGAAACCTTGTACAGCATGGATGCCTACCAGTTTGAAGACTACAGCAAGTATGAAGCTGACAGTATGGATCTGACGCAAAAAACCAGGCACAAAGAAGAGGTTTTTCCCCAAGATTGCCAAAAAGCCTTTGAACTTGGCAAACTTTTGGCAGAAAAAGCATAACAAAATAAAATAACAAAACACTTTTCCCCTTACACAAGCAAATTTTTGTTTGCGTAAGGGGAAAAGTAATTAACAGGCCTTATTCCACAGTCACACTTTTTGCCAAATTCCGTGGCTGGTCAACATCTTTACCCAGATAATCCGCTATTTCGTAGCTAAAAAGCTGCAAAGCAGGCAAAACAAAAAAGGCAGCGAGTAAAGGATGGGAAGGCGGCACCTGCCATACAGTATCCACAGGTAAAAAACCGGGCATTGTGTCAATCTGGCCATTAAGAGGCACAAAAGCCATAGAAGAAACCTTCTCTACAGTATTTGTCAAGGCAATAACTTTGCCGCGCCGCGCCTGCACTTCTTGGATATTGGAAACCACTTTGGGAAGCAGTGCATCGTCCAATGCAATGGCAAGAGTAGGAAATTCGGGGTCAACAAGGGCAATGGGGCCATGCTTCATTTCACCAGAAGCGTAGCCTTCTGCGTGGATATACGAAAGTTCTTTCAACTTAAGCGCGCCTTCAAGAGCAAGCGGATACGCGGCTCCACGGCCTAAAAAGAAAAAGCTGCTTGCTCCGGAATACACAGGTGCCAAGGCTAAGGCTTGTGCCTGCATAGCAGGTAAGGCTTTTTCAAGCAGGGCTGGCAAACGCGTTAATTCATCCAAAAAAGCCTGCCTGGAAGTTGCATCTGGGAAAAGCGCAGAACCATCCTGCCCCGCATAATGGACAGCAAGCAAGGTAAAGGCCACCATTTGGCTTGTAAGGGCCTTGGTAGAAGCCACACTAATTTCAGGGCCAGCCTGGGTATACAGCACAACATCCGCTTCCCGCGCAAGGGAAGAACCTACCACATTGCATATACCAAGGGTGCGGGATTTTTTTGCTTTTGCAAGACGTAAAGCGGCCAGTGTATCCGCTGTTTCACCAGACTGGCTCACCAATATCACTAAATCATCCGTGCCAAGCAAAGGGTCACGGTAGCGAAATTCCGAGGCTATTTCTACAGTGCATGGCACATTTGTTGCCTGCTCAAGCAAGGGCCGCGCCCATAAGCCAGCGTGATAGGAAGTGCCGCAAGCCACAATAGTAAGGCGCTGGGGCTTGGGGCTTTGAGCCCACACCTCTAATTCATGTAAAAAAACATTTTTTTCCTG
>CAZPTC010000142.1:0-6378 GCA_964589455.1 uncultured Desulfovibrionaceae bacterium
TAGGGGGTTTTGGGGGTTATACGGGGGCCATGTATGGGCAAGTGAATACATTTTGCGTTCTCTTAAGGCTTTATACACATGTGGGCTGCTCATAGCACCAGTGCCAGATTCCCCGCAGCAGCCAGCGCTTAAGGAAATTTTGGCTCCTGTAAGGCGTTCCAGGGCACGGGCAGACTTACCCCCGCCTTTTATGGCTTTAACCCCAGACCATTCCGGGTGGCAGGAGGCGTGGTACAGCAAGTGCTGCCCTGCCTGGGGCGCTGTTGCGTCATCACTATCATAAAGAGGGACACGTTCTACCAAAAACTGTATGGCGTCAGCGTGGGGCAAAGGATTCCCCGTTGCGTCTAAAAGGTTATGGCGCGAAAGGCTGTCGCGGCAAGAGCCACAGGCTGTTATATAATGGCTGAGGTTCAGGCCAAGACCTTGGGCATGCAAAAGAGTTTCTGCCAAAATTTGCTGGTTTCTGGCCAGATTTTCCCTGTAGTCCCCTTCTGCTCCAGAGCAAAGCAAGGGGTAACCGCAGCAGAGGTGCTGTGTGGGCACAACCACAGCCACACCTGCGCGGGTAAGCAAAGCTATGCTTGCCATAGCGATATGGCGGTAAAAAAGACTGCCCCCGCAACCGGGGAAGTACAGTACAGCCGGAATACTGCCTATACCCTGGCTTTTTGCTGTTTCTGGCAGGAAAACCCCGCCTTTTTCCAGCTTCAGGGTATCGTACAAGTTTGTCATGCCCATTTCAGGGCCTTTGCCCGTGAAAAGGGGGTTTTGCAGGCGCTTGCGCCATACTTGGGGCACAAAACCAATAAAGGTGTTCTGTACTTTTTGCCCAAGTGCGGCAGCCTTGGCAGTTGTGGGTACCCGGCTGGCAGGGCGGCGCGCCAGAAAATGCAGCACACGGCCTTTAATGGGGTGACCGGACATGCCTTCGTCTTTCAAAAACGCCAGCAGCCCAAGAGCCACTTCTGCAGACTCAATTTTTACCGGACAGACAGATGTGCAGCGGCCGCAGCCTGTGCAATGCTCTACCATAGCCCGCAGTTCCACCAGCAAATAGGGCGATATTTTGCCCCGTGTTATCTGGGAATAGTAAATGGCCTCCATCATAGCGCCAAGCACAATATTTTTATTGCGCGGGTGGTAATGGTACGATTTTTCCGCGTACACCATAGGGCATACATGTTTGCACTTACCGCAGCGTGTACAGGTTTGTACAGTGGATAAAAGGTGGATAAAGCGTTCTTTATCCGCAAGGCCACTTTGGCGAATATCTTCAATAAGGCGGTTGAAGGAAAAGGTAAAGGGCTGTACGGGCAATTCTTTTTGCACAAGTTTACCCGGATTAAGAATATCCCGCGGGTCTACCCTGTGTTTAAAGGCAGCCAAAGCGTCTATTTTTTCTTTTTCTAAAAAGCGTATTTTGGTAATACCAATGCCATGTTCGCCAGAAACCGCCCCGCCCATTTCTTTTGCCATAGCCATAACGCGGCTGGCGGCGTGTTCTGCTTCTGCCATCATCACAGGGTCATTGGAGTTAACGGGTATGTTTACATGGCAGTTGCCATCGCCAGCATGGCTATGGCTGGCAACTTCCACTCTGCCAGCGCGCATGGCCTGGCATATTTTTTCCACTTTTGCGGCAAGGGGCGGGTATTTTGTGGCAAGTTCCGCAAGAAAAAGATCCGCACGCAAAATAAGCTCTTCATCCTGCGTATCTGTTACTTCTCCCTTAGCGGCTTTTGAAGCGTATGAAAACTCGCGGTTAAACTCTTTATCTTCCAACGGCATACCTTGCAGACGCCCAATTTCCTGCAAAGCATTACGGTAAGCAGTGGCGGCAAGTTCTACATTAAGCTGCTCTAAAAAAAGCGCAAAATCCGGTATGCGCTGCATGGGGATAACAACGTCTTCATTGATTTTAAAGCCAGAAGTACGCTTGGCTATGGCAGAAAGTTTGTGGCGGTCTTCCCAGAAAAGCTCGCCCTCTTTTTCATCTTTTGCAAGGGTAAGGTCAACAGAAGGTACTTCTGCCGCAAGAGCCATTATTTCCTGCACACAGCTTTCTAAAAGCCAGGGGTCATCGCCATCTACCTGCACAAGAATAACAGATATGGGTATACCTTCATGCTTGTTGGATTTTTTTTGGTAGCCAATGGCTTTTACATACTTGCTGTTAAATTCTTCTAAAGCAGAAACGCGCACATAGTCGCCTTCCTGACGGATTTTATCGCGCAGTTCCACAATACGGCCAATAAGAACGGCAGCTTCATGCATAGAACGCCCAAAAAACTCCAGCATAAGCACACGGGAGTGGGCTGGTTTTTTGTGCAGCACAAACACGGCTTCTGTAATAATGCCGTCTACACCTTCTTTCTGCATACCAGGCAGGCCGCCCAAAACTTTGTTGGTAACGTCCTTGCCAAGGCCAGGCAGGCGTATTTCATCGCCTTTCAGTTCTACCACATTACGCATACCACCAGAAATATCACGCACTTCAAAAATGGCGCTTTCATGGGGGAAAATTTTGTGGCGTGGGTGATTTGTTCGCTCTACAGTAATAATTTCCCCAGTAGGCGTAACCATGCGCCAAGAGAGCAGATTATCCAGCGTTGTGCCATATTCAAAAGCTAAAGGCCCACCGGAATTTTCTGCAATATTGCCCCCTAAGGTAGAGGCAGTTTTAGAGGCAGGGTCTACAGTAAATAAAAGGCCATACTCTGCCGCAAGGTCAATGGCATCTTGGGTAACAACACCCGCCTGCGCATGGAGGGTAAGGGTTTCTTCATCTACTTCCATGTGGGTAAGGCGCGTTAAATTGGCAATAACTGTGCGTTTACGGCCGGGCACTGCCCCGCCTGTCATGCCAGAGCCACCCCCACGGGGAATAATGGCAAACTTCATTTCATTGGCAAGGCGCACCAAGGCACTGGCTTGCTCGGCAGTGGCGGGTTCTACCACCAAAAGGGGCAATTCCATGCGCAGGTCTGTGGCATCTGTGGCGGCTTCTACAAGTGCACCGGGCCGCGTGACAATGCAGGCTTCTGGTATTTCTGCCTTTAAGCGGGTTACCAGCTCTTTACGGAAGTTTTCTTCCGCTTCGTGGGCGCTCCAGAACATGGTAATGCCTTCACCAATGCTTGTGGCATAGTGGTGGGCAAGCGCCTGCGACTCCTGCCTGAAACAGGTGTCAACGCTTAAACGCACACTTGCTGGGTCAATAAAGGGGTTATACGCAACAAGAAACAGCTCTTCTGCAAGGCGCGTGGCTAGGTCTTGCACGGAAGTGGGCCAGCTTTCAAATTCGTCTATGGAAATGCGCAAAATGCGGTTAACAACAAACGTGGCAGAAATAGAAATATGGGGGCCTTTATGGGGCATAGTGCCTCCAGAAAAATAGTGGGAGTGAAGGGAAAAACATACGCTTCTTGCCCTTTATTGGCAAGTTGTAATACTGCCAATTTCCCGGCAGCATTTAACCCCATGTTTTTTATAACAAGGGAAATTTATAATATGTTATTTTTAATTATCTAAGTTGACACAGTATATACTTTTCGCTAAAAATTTTCAATTCGTTTTCAATTATAAGGAGATACTGAGTATGAAAAAACTTTGCGCTTTTGCTTTTGTGTTTGCTATGATGGCCTCTTCTGCCTTTGCTGGCCCTCAGGACTTTACATTAACCAATAACTCTGCAAGTGACATTTGCTTTTTGTACATTTCTCCCAGCAGCTCTAATGACTGGGAGGAGGATGTACTTGGCGCAGAAGAGTGCCTTGGGTCTGGCGAGTCTGTGGATGTTATCTTTAACGGCAGCGCCGAAGCCGCGTGGGACTTGGCTGTAGAAGATCTGGAAGGTGGCCGTGAAGTATACAGTGGCATTAACCTTATGGAAGTTTCTGAAGTTATCATCCAGGGTGGTGGTAAGGCTGGTTTACGCTAAACGCGTTGGTGTTCACTGTGTTTGGTAGTAACCCTGTTGCCTTTTATGCGGGTAACAGGGTTGCTTTTTTTATGGATATGCTATTAACTGGAGCCATGCATGTTTTAAATACAAATTTTTTTGTACAAACACGCTATTGTCATAAAGCTGTCACAATATTGGTGTACGTTTTTTGTAAGGAGGATGTTGTGGACACAAAAAACCTTGCGGAAAAAAACGCCCATACACTTGATGTACAAACTGCAATATGCAAGAGTACAGGCCCAACTGCGCATGCAAATGGCGATAAAGATACGCGCCAAACTCCTGCCTTATTTTTTGACAGGGAGTTAAGTTGGCTGGCCTTTAACAACCGTGTGCTTACCTGTGCGTTGGAGCAAAAAGCGCCTATACTGGAGCAGTTAAAGTTTTTAGCTATTTTTTATAATAACTTGGATGAGTTTTTTATGGTGCGGGTTGCGCGCATATTATGCCATCCAGAGCAAAGCCATACCCAGGACTGCCAAAGTAATGCCTCTTTATTAAGTGAAATACGCAAGCACACATTGCACTTGCTGGAAAAAGCAGAAACTTATTGGAACAAAAAACTTTGCCGCCAATTAGCAGAGTATGGTGTGCGTTTTACCCGCTACGAGAGCTTGGCAAAAAAGCAGCAAAAAATTTTAGATGACTACTTCAGGGACGAAGTGTACCCTTTGCTTACCCCGCAAGCCATAGATTCTGAGCATCCTATCCCAGTCATTTCTTCTTTGAGTTTAAATTTTCTGGTAGAACTTGCAGATAAAAAGGGCCATACACGCTATGCGCGCTTAAAGTGCCCCAATACGCTTTCCCGTTTTTTGTATCTTTCTTCAAGCAGGGAGCAGCATACCTACGCCTCTTTAGGGGTTTTTTCCGCCAGCCAGAATTGCGAAATAGTATTCCTTGAAGATCTTATTATGGCGCATTTACCGCGTCTTTTTCCGGGTCATAAAATTAAGGCCGTGGGTTTTTTCCGCTTAACGCGCAGATCTGACTTGGAAATTGGCGATGAAAATGCCAATGATTTTTTACATGTCATGAAAGATTTAGTGGACCAGCGCCGCTTTAGCGATGTTATACGGCTGGAAGTAACTGCCAATACCCCGGATTCTGTTGTGGCGTATTTGTCGCAACAGTTTAGCCTTACTAACCACGAAGTTTACCGCATGAAAGGGCCACTTGCGTTTTCCGCTTTGCTGAAAATGTGTGGCGCTGGCAGGGTAAGCCTGCGGTATAAGCATTATGTACCTGTTATCCCACCTGTGTTTAAAACAGAAGAAACAGAAAAAATTTTTAGTGCTATACGCAAAAAAGACCAACTGCTTTTCCACCCGTACGACAGCTTTTTCCCTGTGCATGACTTTATCCGCAGGGCAGCCGCAGACCCGCATGTTATTGCCATTAAGCAGACCCTTTACCGTACAGGCAATGATTCGCCCATTGTGCAGGCTCTTATAGAGGCGCGCCGTCTTGGTAAACAGGTTACAGCCGTTGTGGAGCTAAAGGCACGCTTTGATGAGGAGCAGAATATTACCTGGGCAGAAGAGCTGGAAAAAGCAGGTGTGCATGTGGTGTACGGTTTACCCGGCATGAAAATACACGCCAAGCTTTGCCTTGTGGTGCGGGAAGAAAAGCGGGGTGTAAGACGCTATGCCCATATTGGCACAGGCAATTACAATGTATCTTCTGCAAAAATATATACAGATTTAGGGCTTTTTACTGCGCATCCTGGTATTTGTGCTGATGTGAGTGACCTTTTTAATGTTATGACAGGCTATGCAGATAAAACGCAATACGAATATCTATGGGTTTCGCCATGCAGTATGCGTAGTTCTTTTCTGCAAAGTATAGAAGATGAAATACAAAGCCATGCTTTACATGGAAATGGAAAAATTATTTTCAAGTGTAACCAACTTGTGGATAAAGAATGTATAGAAGCGCTATATAAAGCGTCTTGTGCAGGGGTAAGTGTTTTTTTGCAGATACGGGGCGTGTGTTGCTTACGGCCCCATGTTAAAGGGGTGAGCCAGAATATCCATGTAAGCTCTATTGTAGGCAGATACTTAGAACATGCACGGGTTTTTTACTTCCATAATAATGGGGATTACAAAATTTTTATGGGCAGTGCGGATATTATGCCGCGCAATCTGGACAGACGTATAGAAGTTATGACGCCCCTTTTAGATGCAAAGGTACGCACCTGTGTGTATAAACAAATATTAGAACCGCATCTTGCAGATACAGAAAATACTTTTATTTTACAAAGTAATGGCAAATATTTACGCAAGCGCACCCCCCTGAGTCACTCATTTGTGGAACCCCCTGTTGCTGCAATTACAGCTGCAAGTCTTTTAGGGGATGTCTCTAGAGACTGAAATCTTTGCATACTTCCTTGCAAAACAATTCAAGCTGAG
>CAZPTC010000143.1:0-6366 GCA_964589455.1 uncultured Desulfovibrionaceae bacterium
CTCTGCATTTTAGGCACCCTTACCACGCAGGGCGGCGTAGGCAATGTGTTTGAATACACCGGGCCCGGTGTTTCTACTCTTTCTGTGCCAGAGCGCGCCACTATTACCAATATGGGGGCAGAACTTGGGGCCACAAGCTCCATTTTCCCGTCAGATGAGCGCACCAAAGAATTTCTTACAGCTATGGGTCGCCCGCAGGACTACACCCCCCTTGCCGCAGACCCGGACGCTAGGTATGAAGATACCTTGGAATTAGACCTTTCTACTGTTGTACCCCTTGTAGCCCGCCCCCACATGCCAGACAGGGTTGTGCCTGTGGTACGCATGGCACAAAAAGACCCCAGTCTTGCCATGCACATAGACCAAGTGGCTATGGGTTCCTGCACCAATTCATCCTATGCAGATTTGAAGCTGGTATCAGAAATTTTGCGCGGGAAAAAAGTGTGCGACTCTACAGATGTAAGCGTTTCCCCCGGTTCCCGTCAGGTGCTTTCAATGCTTACAGAAGATGGCGGCCTTACCGCGCTTATTGATGCCGGTGTGCGCGTATTAGAATGCGCCTGTGGCCCGTGCATTGGTATGGGCGCTTCCCCTGTTTCCCATGGTGTTTCTGTGCGCACCTTTAACCGCAATTTTGAAGGCAGAAGCGGCACCAAGGATGCAGATGTATACCTTGCAAGCCCTGCTACCGCTGCATTTTGTGCGCTTAATGGCGCTTTTACAGACCCCGCCACATGGCCCGCGCCTCCTAGCTGCGGCGTAAACCCGCGCTTGCCAAACACTATTCCCAGTGGGAAGCACCAGTTTATTTTTCCGCCAGAAAACGGCGGCGCTGTAGAAATTATGCGTGGCCCCAATATTGTGGCATTAGAAACATTTAAAGCGCCAGAACCTTCCGTACAGGCAGAAGTGCTTATTACCCTTGGCCGTGGCATCACCACAGACCATATTATGCCAGCAGGGGCGGAAATTACCGCTTTGCGCTCCAATATACCCGCTATTGCGGAACACGTTTTTTCCCGCATAGACCCAACCTTTGCGGCCCGTGCCCGTGCTGTGCGCGATTCTGGCAAAGCAGGCGTTATTGCAGCAGGAGAAAATTACGGCCAGGGTTCCAGCCGGGAACACGCAGCCCTTGCCCCGCGCCACCTTGGTGTGCAGGCCGTGCTTGCCCAGTCTTTTGCGCGCATACACCGTGCAAACCTTATTAATTTTGGTATTTTCCCCCTCATATTTGCCAATCCGGCAGATTATGAACTGCTTGACACAGGGACGGGTTTCACTTTACCTTTAAAAGATATACAGCCCGGCCAACCTCTCACAGTAGAGATAAAGGGCAAAGCTGTATCACTTATCAATGACCTCAGCCAGGCCGAATGGGAAATTCTCACAAGCGGCGGGCTTTTGCAGCACATACGGAACCAAAAGGCCTAAATCTAAATATTTTTCAGAGGTAACCCATGCTGGACAGCTTCCGCAATAATTCCCAATCCTGGTTTGTAAAAATTATTTTTGGCATTATCATTGTCGTGTTTATTTTCTGGGGTATTGGCCTTAACCAGCCTTCCGGCAATGTTATTGCCACGGTGAATGGCGACCCTATCCTCCCCGGAGACTTTGAACGCGCATTCCAGGCAGAAGCCCAAAACCTGCGCGATGCCATGCCCAATGTCACAGCAGATCAGCTTATCCAGATGGGTCTTGGTCAAAAAGTGCTGAATGACCTTATTCTCACCAAGTTATTGGAGCAGGAAAGCAAAAAAATAGGCCTGCAAGTCAGCCCGTATTTGCTGCGCCGTATTATTGAATCTGACCCGGTTTTTGCAAAAGACGGCAAGTTTGACCCTGCCCGCTATAAAGAGCTTACCTCCAGCATGGGTACTGCCAATTACGAAAACCGCCTGCGCACTACCCTTTTGCCAGCCCTGTTCTATGAAAGCCTTACAGCAGGGGTATACGCTGACCCGCAAGCCACCAAGGAGCGTTTTCTTTTTGAAATGCAAGAGCGCACTATGGATTATATTCTCTTCAGCGCGGCAGATTACCCTGTTACCCCCACCAAGGAGCAAATAGAAGCCACCTATAATGAGCGCCTGCCCTTGTACGCAGTGCCGCCCACAGTGGAACTGGAATATTTGCTTATCAGCCCTAAAACACTTGCCAAGCCTGACCAGATAGACGAGGCCACTTTACAGGCAGAATATAACGCGCGTATAGACAGCTTTACCCTGCCAGCCCGTGTTAAAGCCCGCCATATTATTATTGGTGTGCCGGAAAATGCCCCGGAAGCTGCAAACAAGGCCGCGCTTGATACGCTTAATGCCGCCAAAGCGCGTATACAAGCTGGGGAAAGCTTTGCGGATGTTGCCAAAGAAGTAAGCCAGGACGCTTCTGCCCCGCAAGGTGGAGACTTAGGCTGGTTTACCCATACACAAATGGTACCCGCTTTTGCGGATGTTGCCTTCTCCTTACCGCTTAACACCGTAAGTGACCCTGTACGCACCCCCTTTGGCTATCACCTTATTCTGGTAGAAGAAAAGGCAGATGCTCTGGTGCAGCCATTTGAAGAAGTAAAAACAGCCCTTGCCCAAACCCTTGCAGAAGAAGCCGTAGAAGCCAAAATGCAAGACAGCTTAGACACTGCCCTTATGCAGGCAATGGCACAAAACAGCCTTGCAGAAGCCGCCACCACCCTGGGTTTAGAAACCACAAGTGTTGGCCCCCTTACAGCAGAACAGGTTGCCACAGACTTCCAGTTTGTCCCTGCTGATGTGCAACTGCTTATGTCTACAGAAGCAGGTAAAGTTGTGGGTGCCCCGCTTGCCAGTGCCAATGGCTCTGTTATTGCCCTTATAAAAACCCAAACCCCAGCTACCACAAAAGCCCTTGCGGATGTAGAGGCAGAAATTGTAGCAGACCTTTCTTTCTCGCTTGGTATGGCCAAGGCTATGGAAGCCGCCAATGCCGCCCGTGCCACCTTCCAAAACAATACCCTTCCTGCTGACCTTGCGGATAAAGTGCAGCTTTCTGCAGCATTTGACCGTACAGGTATTGTGCCCAACTTGGGCACCTCGCAGGATATTGGCACAGCCATTTTTGCCCAAAGCCTGCCCGCCGCCCCTGCGCAGTCTGCGCCTGAGCAAACAGCACCTGAACAGCCGGCAGCAGACCCTGCGGCTACTACCACAGCCGATGCAGCAACTGGCACAACACCGGATGCTACTGCCCCAGCAAGCCCCAGCACAAACTGGCTGCCTGGTGTGTATAAAATGGACAATGGGTATGTACTTGCCCGCTTAAACAGCATTATCCCTACTTCAGAAGCAGACTGGCTGGCTGTAGAAGCCATGCTGTTACCCCAGGTGCGTGATGCCCGTGCAGAACAGGTGTTCAATATGTACCTGGCGCAACTGCGGGATGCTGCGGTGATAAAAGTACAAAACACCAGCATTCTTCCCTCTATGCAAGAGTAAATAAATAACGCACTAAAGCCCCATGCAACCCCATACTATTTGGGAAAAAGCCGGGGTACTGGGGGGAAGGGAAACTTTTTGTTCTGCAAAAAGCTTTTCCCTTCCCCCCAAATGCATGTGAAGATGCATGTAGAAAATACGAGTGAAGGCAGCTTTTACTTCTTATGAATACCCTTAATACCATGTAACACATTTTGTGTATACATAAGGCCGCATGTACGTTGCGCAACCTATACACTCCTTTTTTCCTATCATACCCGGAGGCTGTATGAAAATTCTGAAATGGCTTGGTATTATCCTGCTTTCCCTTCTCATTCTTATGGTGCTGTTTTGTGGGTATGTGTATCTTTCTTCCCCCGGGCCACGCGGCTCTGTACAAGGCACGCTTTTGCGTGAAGGCATGACCTATTACCTTAAAAAACAGGCAGAAAAGGGCGAAAATCTTTTTGATGCTCTGGCCCAAGGTAAAGGAGAAAGCCTGTGGGCTGTGCCAGAAGGTTATACCCTCAGCAAGCAGGATGTTGCCGGCGTGCCTGTAGAAGTGCTGGACAAAGTGGGCGGGGAAAAAACACGGGCCATTTTGTTTTTACATGGTGGGGGCTATATTGTGCCGCTTTTGGACAAGCACCGCACCAATGCCATGAATTACGCAAACAGCACAGAAAACACCACAATATTTCTGCTGGATTACAGGGTTGCGCCAGATAATCACTTCCCCGCTGCACTTGAAGATGCGCAAAAAGCGTGGAACTGGATACTGGAGCGCGGCTTTAAGCCAGAAAATATTGCGGTTGTGGGAGACAGTGCCGGTGGCAACCTTACCCTTGCGATCACCACTGCACTGAAAATGGAAGGCAAGCCATTACCCGGGGCACTGGTTGTGATGTCGCCCCTTACAGATGTTACAGGCTCTGGGGCATCCCATACAAGCAATGTAGATAAAGACTTTTTGGCGGCCTACACAAGCTCTGCACCCAAGTCAGAAGAAGCCCAGAAAAAGGCCTATATGTATGGCGCAGACCCTAAAGACCCGCTTGTTTCGCCCTTATTTGCAGATTTAAGCGGCTTTCCGCCTATGCTTATCCAGGTGGGCAGCCATGAAGTCCTGCTGGATGATTCCGTCATGCTGCACAATAAAGCCAAGGAAGCAGGCGTAAACAGCATATTGCATGTGTACAGCGGCATGTACCATACCTTCCAATGGACTGCATTTTTGCCGGAAACAAAAGAAGCATGGAAAGAAGTAAAGAACTTTTTTGCAACTGAATGGAAATAAAAAAACACGGATGACTATATCAGCAATCAGGGGGGGCATTTGTTACTGCCCCCCTGATTTATTAAACACCATCTAACAAGCCCATAAACCCTGCTTCATCCAGTACAGGTATGCCAAGGGTTTGGGCTTTCTCCAGCTTGGAGCCGGGGCTTTCTCCCGCAATAAGATAGTCTAAGTTTTTAGAAACACCACTGGCTATTTGCGCCCCAGCAGCTTCTGCCATTGTTTGGAATTCCTGCCTTGGCTTAGAAAGTGTGCCTGTAAACAGCACTTTTTTACCATACAGCGGCCCATTTTGCCCTTCCGGAGGGTGGGCCTTTTTTTCTGCCTTGGGCCAAAGCCCCATGGCCTTAAAACGGGCCAGCATTTCCTGGTTGGCATGGCTTAAAAAGAAGTCTTGTATAGAGGCCGCTACTTCCGGCCCAATATCCGGTAAAGCAAGCAATCGCGGGGTGCCTGTTTCTAAAGCAGCAGCAGAAAGCGCATCCATATCCATAAAACTTTCTGCAAGCAAACGGGCTGTTTGCTCCCCTACATGCCGTATGCCAAGAGCGGCAATAAAGCGGTGCAGGGGCGCATTATGTTTTGCTTCTTCTAAAGATGTAAGAAAATTTTCCGCAAGCTTTTCCCCCATGCGCTCAAACCCTAAAAGCTCTTGGAATGTAAGGCTGAACAAATCTGGCAGGGTTTTCACGCGCCCCTTTTCTACCAATGCTTCTACCCATTTTTTGCCCACACCCTGTATGTCTAAGCCTGCTTTGGACACAAAATGCACCATAGTGCGCAAAATAACAGCAGGGCAGGAAAGATTGACGCAGCGCCACGCTGCTTCATCCGGCAGGCGTATGGCGGGTTCTTTACACACTGGGCATATATGCGGGAATATAAAGGGTGCTTCTCCACGGGGGGTACTTTCTACAATGCCTGTTATTTCTGGTATAACATCGCCCGCACGCTGCACCCATACAGTATCGCCCACACGTAAATCCAGCGCTACAATTTCATCTTCATTATGCAGGGTAGCACGGCTTACCATTACCCCGCCCACTGGCACAGGTTTAAGAATGGCAACTGGTGTAAGCACCCCCGTGCGCCCTACCTGTATATCAATAGTTAAAAGCTCTGTTTGCGCCTTACGCGCCGCAAACTTCCATGCAACGGCAAAACGTGGAGCGCGCGCTGTAAAGCCAAGGGCTTCCTGCGCTTCGCGGTTATTAAGCTTATACACCACACCGTCTATATCAAAAGGCAGGGTATCCCGCACATTTTCCAAGTGTGTATAATAGGCTGCGGCTTCTGCAAGGCCTTTGCATAAGCGGCCATCTGGTGGGGTATTAAAACCATAGGCAGTAAGTGCCTGCATAAGGCCCTGCACAGTGGAAAAAAGAGCATCTTTTGCTTCTGCCGGCTCAATGGCACCTACCCCGTAAGCCAGAAAACGCAAAGGCCGCTCTGCCACCGCCTTCATATCCAGTTGCCGCAAAGTGCCGGCTGCCGCATTACGGGCATTGGCAAAGGTTTTTTGCCCCAAAGCTTCCTGACGCGCATTAAGCGCCGCAAAATCTTCCCGAAAAAACAACATTTCCCCGCGCACTTCCAATAACTCTGGGAAAGGCT
>CAZPTC010000144.1:0-6365 GCA_964589455.1 uncultured Desulfovibrionaceae bacterium
TTTTAAACCAGCTTATGCGGTAAAGATTAAGCGGGATATCTTCAAAACAAATATCTTCATACGCAGAACGCAAATCATGTGTATACAGGCGTATGCAAATATGCTCCTTTTTACGTAACCCCTTTTTATTGTGCGTGATATGAGGGGCGCTGACAAAAGTGGATTCTTGTCCGCGAATAGTTGTTACAACACTGCCATTTACCAGCATATCCATAGAATCTATATGTGCAAGAGATATTTCCCCAAACACGTTTTGGTGGCGGCAAAACTTCCAAAAAATACTTTTTGCGTCAAAATCAAATACATACACAGTGCCCCCTGCCATATTAAGCAGATACTGCGCGGGGTTCAGGCTTGCCATGAATGCATTAATTTCCCCTTTAAAATACCATGCCTCCATTAACTTTAACAGTGCAACACATAGCAGTAAAACAGCGATAAACGCAAAAACAAGAAAAATAATGCTGGCTGTGTCCACAAAATACCTCGCAGAATTGGCGGCAACTTTGGTATTTATTTACAGGTATTCCCCTATAAAGTCAACTATACGTTACGCATCTTTTCAAAAGCCAGCCTATTACTATTTAAACCACCCACGTTTCCAAAAAAATGCCAGCATACCCACAGCCAAAACCAACATAACACCCAGCACGGTGTAATAGCCCCATTCTGCAGAAAGTTCAGGCATATTTTGAAAATTCATGCCATAAATGCTGGAAATAAGCGTAAGTGGCATAATAACAGCAGAAATAAGGGTAAGAAGCCGCAAGCGTTGCTCTGTACGGGTACGCAAAACCGCATCTAAGCGGCGCTCCTGATCTTCAAGGCGCGCTTCCATACGCTGCACACCGCGCAAAATGTGGTTAATGGTTTCTGCCAAATCTGTCATGCCTTCCCGCAAATGGGGCCATTTGTTGTTTGCCATTATTTGCCCGCGCAAGACTGTGCAGCTAAATAGTTGATCTTCACACTGGCTGTGTAAATGCCCAACAGCATGTTTTAATGCAGAAACCCTGTCAGAAGATACAGCGTCTATGTCTTTTTCCAGCGCATCGCCAGATTCTTCTACCATAACCCGCGCCATCATCAGGTCATTTATATCATCTTCAATAATGCATTCTAAAAGAGTGAGCAAGGTGTCCCCCTCACTCTCATCCCCTTCTTCCTTTAAAATTTTCTGTTGGGACTTTTCTATAACAGCAAGGTAACCTTCATGCAAAGTTACCAGCACATTTTTGCTTAGTAAAATAAAAAGATA
Organism: uncultured Desulfovibrionaceae bacterium; assembly: GCA_964589455.1. Lineage (GTDB taxonomy): Bacteria > Desulfobacterota > Desulfovibrionia > Desulfovibrionales > Desulfovibrionaceae > CAZPTC01. The sequence continues at coordinate 1,259 of CAZPTC010000144.1, forward strand.
CACACTGGCATCATCGTCCCATGCATTGCGTAAAGGCAGGCGCATAAATAAACTGCCATCTGCCAGTAACTCGCCTGCTGGAAAACGCAATATTTCCATACAAGTAGCTATATCTTCCTGATTTTTTAACATTGCTTTTACAGTGCGTTCCCAAAGTTTTCCTTCAGGGCTTTCATAAAATGCATCTGGCCTGCTACCTTCAATATCAATCCAAAAAAATTCTCCCTTTTCCTGTATGTCTTTTGCAAAGCGTCCAAGGCCTTCGTACCCCGAAGAATTTTCAGAAAAATCCATACGTTGAGCGGTGTTTTTATGCCCTTTTAATGCGCGGACAAACATATTAACTCCTTGTTTGTTGCAAAATCTTGTGAAAAATGGGGCAATATTCCCAAAAAGGTTTTTTTCCTGTATCTTAGACTTTCTTGCTTTTACAGGAAGCAAAAGCTTTCGTAAAGCCTTAGTTAACACCATCTAACATCCAGGGAGCCCCCATGCCTTCTTCAGTGCCAACTTACGCACCAGGACAACGCATAGAAGCGCGCTGCACCCGCTGTAAGGACACCACAGGCCACGTTATTGTGGCGCTTATTGACGGCGTTGTTGCTAAAGTGGAGTGCTGTGCCTGCAAAAGCGTGCATAAATACTATCCGCCAGAAAATAAAAATAATTCTGCCCCCTCTAAGGCTATACGGGTAAAAGCCGGCCAGGAGCGCACGGCTGTTGCCCAAAAATTGGCAGAAAAACCTGTTAAAGAAAAGCATGAAAAAGCAAGTAAAGCCAGCCTGAAACAAGAACAAGTGGAAAAAGACTGGGAAAGGGCTGTTACTCTTGCACCCGGTGCGCCCATTCTTTACAATATGGATATTGCATTAAAAGAAGGCCAAGTGGTAGAGCATAAAAGCTTTGGCAAAGGTGTTGTGCAAGCCTGCACCCCACCAGACAAAGCAGAAATTCTCTTTAAGGACGGTATCAAAGCCTTGCGTTGTAAGTGCTAATTCGCTATGCTGTATTTGCGCCATTTGCTTTGTTCTTTTGCGGCGCAATATGACCCCGCTTTTTGGAGAAGCGCATGTTCGTTATAGGAAATATACTTGTGGCTCTTGCCAATATCTTGGAAATAGTCATTAATTTATACACATTGGTCATTATTGTAAGCGCCCTGCTTTCTTGGGTAAACCCAGATCCGTACAACGCGCTTGTGCGCACTATGCGCATGCTTACGGAACCAGTTTATTACAAGATTCGTAAATATTTACCTTTTGTGTACATTAGTGGCCTTGACCTTTCCCCTGTCATACTTTTGCTTGCTTTGCAGTTTTTTAATATGGCAGTGGTTCGCTCAATTTATCAGCTTGGTCTTTCCCTCTAACACAGGTACAGGCCAGTGTTTTAGGCCCAAATTCGCGTATAAAACCAAAAACTTGGGAGTTTGCTATGGAACAGCATGAAGTGGAACGCATCGAAAAATACGCTCTTACCAATCCGGAAATTAAAGCTTTATGGGAAGAGCACCAACTTTTTGAAAAACAACTAGAAAAGCTGGAATCCAAGACATTCCTTACTCCTTCGGAAGAGCAGGAACTTAAGCGACTTAAAATAGAAAAACTGGACGGGAAGACCAGGTTACTTGCGCTGTTGGATGCGTGTCCAAAATAGTCATTTGCCGTTTTAAATGGATTATGCAGACCCGCACCCCGCGTCAAATAAGGCGTGTGGTGCGTGTTTTTAATACAAAGGGGTACTATTACCCCACATACTGCCCACTCACGGCAGGAATAAACACCTGAGCAGGAACTTTTATGGATGAGATGACAGGGGCCAGAGTTTTACTAGAGTGCCTGAAGCGTGAAGGCGTGGACGTGATCTTCGGTTATCCCGGAGGCGCTGTTTTAGATATTTACCATGAGCTGAAAAATCACCCGGAACTTCGCCATATACTTGTTCGGCACGAACAAGGTGCCGCCCATGCGGCAGATGGCTATGCGCGTGCTTCTGGCAAGGTGGGTGTTTGCCTTGTTACTTCTGGCCCTGGTGCCACAAATACAGTAACAGGCCTTGCCACTGCGTATGCAGACTCTATTCCACTTGTGGCCATTACAGGCCAGGTGCATACCCACCTTATTGGTAATGATGCCTTCCAAGAAGTAGATATTGTTGGCATTACCCGCCCCTGCACCAAGCATAATTTTCTGGTAAAAGACCTGAAAGACTTCCCCAAACTTATCCGTCAGGCCTTTCACCTTGCGCGTTCTGGCCGCCCTGGCCCTGTGCTTATTGACTTCCCTAAAGACCTTATGACAAAAAAAATACCCTTTGTCTGGCCGGAAGATGTTACCATGCGCAGCTATAACCCCACCTACAGGCCAAATCTGCACCAAATACGCCGCGCAACAGACCTTTTGCTTGCCGCAGAACGCCCCCTTATTCTGGCCGGTGGCGGTGTTATTTCTTCCAATGCCTCAGAGGTCTTTCGCTTTGTAGCACAGGAGTGGAATATACCTGTTACCTCCACCCTTATGGGGCTTGGCGCTTTTCCTGGTACTGACCCCTTATGGCTTGGTATGCTGGGTATGCACGGTACATATGCCGCCAACAAAGCCATACACAACGCAGACCTTGTTTTGGCTGTTGGTGCCCGCTTTGATGACCGCGTGACTGGCAAGCTTTCCAACTTTGCCCCCAAGGCTAAAATTATCCATATTGACATAGACCCCACGTCTATCCGTAAAAATGTGGAAGTAGAAGTACCTGTTGTAGGCGACTGCCGCCATGCCCTGGAAGGCATTGTAGAAATTGCCACAGAGCGCCTTAAAACCGCCCCCAAAGACTGGCAGGCGGACCATGCAGCCTGGCTTAAACAAATACATGAATGGCGCACCTCTACCCCGCTTGCCTGGCACAAAGGCGAAATGCTTAAGCCCCAACAAGTATTGGAGTTTGTAGAAACCATTACAGAAGGCAAAGCCATTTACGCCACAGAAGTGGGCCAAAACCAAATGTGGGCAGCCCAATTTCTTACTATTTCAGAGCCGCGTACCTTTATCACATCCGGTGGCCTTGGCACTATGGGGTATGGCCTGCCAGCCGCCATTGGCGCCCAAATTGCCTTCCCGGATAAACTGGTTATTGACATAGCAGGCGATGGCTCCATACAAATGAATATCCAAGAGCTTGCTACGGCTGTAAGCCAAAATTTGCCCGTCAAAATTCTTATTCTTAACAACTCCTTTTTGGGCATGGTGCGCCAGTGGCAAGAGCTTTTCTACGGCAAAAACTACTCCTTCACCCCCATGCACGAACAGCCAGACTTCGTCAAACTGGCAGAAGCTTATGGCGCAGAAGGCATTCGCATACAAACCCTTGAGGAGCTCCAAACCCTGCTGCCCAAGGCCCTTGCCTCCCCCCATACCACCATTATTGATGTGCGCGTAGACCCTGAGGAAAATGTGTACCCTATGGTTCCCTCTGGCGCTTCCCTTGATGAAATGCTTCTGGTTTAACATACGATAGTTTAAGGATATACCATGAGACGAGTGCTTTCTGTACTGGTAGAAAATGAACCCGGTGTGCTTTCCCGTGTTGCTGGGCTGTTTAGCGGCCGCGGGTTCAACATTGAATCATTAAATGTGGCGCCCACCCTAGAGGCTGGCGTATCCCACATGACCATAACCACCCACGGGGATGCGCAAATTGTAGAGCAAATTGTTAAACAACTGCGCAAACTTGTAACAGTTATTAAAGTTGTAGACTTTGAAGATTCCGCCACTGTAGAGCGGGAAATGCTGCTGCTAAAACTGAATGCAGAAGAAAGCAAGCGCGGGGAAATACTGCGCATTGTAGATATTTTCCGCTGCAAAGTGGTGGATGTCAGCCTGACTGAGCTTACCATTGAAGCCACAGGCACACACGATAAATTAGACGCTATTCTTAACCTGCTTACCCGCTTTGGCGTTAAAGAAATAGCCCGCACGGGTACTGTGGCTATGCGGCGCTCTATGCAAAATGGCGACTAAAGCTACACTGTTTTTTCCCTTCCCTTACCAAGACTTTACCCACATATTTAAGGAGATACCCATGCAAGTTTTTTATGAAAAAGATGCCAAGTTTGACCTCTTAAAAGGCAAAACTGTGGCCATCATCGGCTATGGCAGCCAAGGCCATGCCCATGCCCAAAATCTGCGCGATTCCGGCGTTAATGTTGTTATTGGTCAGCGCCCCGGCAGCCCCAATTACCAACTTGCCATTGAACACGGCTTTAAGCCTGTTTCCGCTGCAGAAGCTTCTGCCCAGGCCGATTTTATCATGGTTCTCCTGCCAGATCAGCACCAGGCCTCTGTATACGAAAACGATATTAAGCCCCACCTCACCAAGGGTAAGTCTTTGCTTTTTGCCCACGGCTTTAATATCCACTTCAACCAAATTACCCCGCCCGCAGATGTAGACGTTTTTATGGTTGCCCCTAAAGGCCCCGGCCACCTTGTGCGCCGTACCTTTACTGAAGGCGGCGGCGTGCCCTGCCTTGTGGCTGTGCATCAGGATGCCTCTGGCCAGGCATTGCAAAAAGGCCTTGCGTATGCCCAAGGCATTGGCGGCACCCGCTCTGGCGTTATCCTTACCACCTTCCGTGAAGAAACAGAAACCGACCTTTTTGGCGAACAGGCCGTTCTTTGCGGCGGCGTTTCTGCCCTTATTAAAGCCGGCTTTGAAACCCTTGTGGAAGCCGGTTACCAGCCAGAAATTGCCTACTTTGAATGCCTGCACGAAATGAAACTTATTGTAGACCTTATTTACGAAGGCGGCCTTGCCCGTATGCGTTATTCCGTTTCTGACACCGCAGAATACGGCGACTACGCCATTGGCAAACGCATTATCACCGCAGAAACCAAAGCGGAAATGAAAAAAGTGCTTACAGAAATACAGGAAGGTACCTTTGCAAAAGAATTTATTCTGGAAGCAAAAGCCAATTACCCTGAATTCCGCGCACGCCGCCGCTTGGAAGCAGAACACCAAATTGAACAGGTTGGCCAAAAACTCCGCTCTATGATGCCTTGGCTTAAAAAATAACCTTTTGGGGAGGGGAAAACCCCTTTTTGTGAACAAAAAGGGG
>CAZPTC010000145.1:0-6364 GCA_964589455.1 uncultured Desulfovibrionaceae bacterium
CTCCAGCGGTGAGGACGATCTACGCGCGGTTGCTGCCTTTGTTGGGGGCGGAGGCCATAAAAATGCGGCTGGGGCCACCATGCCGTATAGTCTGGCAAAATCAGAAAAAGCTCTGAAATCCAAAATTGTAGAGCTTGTGCTGCATAACAAACAAAATACATAGAATTTTTCCGCCTACATAGCAGTATACGCAGGGCGCGCTGTACCCCGCCCGTCTCACATGTACACAAGGAAATAACATGGCAGTCTTGTCTTTTTATAAAATGCACGGGGCAGGGAATGATTTTATTTTCACCCCGCAGGTTTTTTCCAAGGAAAGCATGGCAAATTTGGCAAAACGCCTGTGCCGCAGAACACGCGGCATAGGCGCAGACGGCATGGTGTTTTTAGAACAAGGCCAGCAGTCTTTTACCTGGCATTTTTATAATGCAGACGGTTCACGCGGGGAAATGTGCGGCAATGCCGCCCGTTGCGCCTTTGCCCTAGCGCATTTTTTTGGCTGGATAGGAGAAGGGGAAAACAATTTGATAACAGATGCCGGCCCTGTGCGCGGGTATGTACACAGCCCCCTTTGCCCCATGCAGGAAAAAGACTTTGCAGCAGAATACCAGGCAGATGTTTCTGTTGCGCTTCCCTTGCCCCACTCCCTCAGCATGAACAGGCAAAGCATGGTGGCTGGCCTTCCCATGCAGTATCATCTTGTGTGGGTTGGTGTACCCCATGTTGTCTGCCTTATTGAAAGCTATAAAGCCTTGCAGGAGCTGGATGTAGAAAACTTGGGCAAAACACTGCGCTACCATGAAGATTTAGCGCCACATGGGGCCAATATCAATTTTGTGTATGCAGAATCCCCGGACACTCTCCATATACGCACATACGAACGGGGTGTAGAGGCAGAAACAGAAGCCTGTGGCACAGGCTCTGCTGCAAGCGTGTTTGTTTGCAGCCATGCAGGCTTGACGGGGCACAATGTAAGGGTTATACCCAAAAGCAAAGAAGTCTTGGGCATTAAACTGGAAGAAAATGCGCTGTTGTTGCGCGGTCCCGCTGCCTTGGTTTTCCATGGGGAATATGGGACAGCAGGCACTTCCGGCTCTTCTGTACCAGCATAACAGGCTTACACTACAGCCCAGGCTGGTTATCCATTTGTAAAGGAGTTGTGTATGTTCCGTGGGGCTATTACTGCGCTTGTTACACCGTTTAAGGCGTGTGCCAATGGACTTTGCATAGATGAAGAGGCATACCGCGCCCATATTGAGTGGCAAATTGAACAGGGCGTGCACGGGCTTTTGCCATGTGGCACCACTGGGGAATCTGCCACCCTCACCCACGAAGAACATGAGCAGGTCATAAAAATTTGCATTGAGCAAGCACACGGCCGTGTGCCTGTTCTTGCTGGCTCTGGCTCTAATAATACAGCAGAGGCCATTCGCCTTACAGCATTTGCCAAAAAAGCAGGCGCAGATGCTGCATTGCTTATAAGCCCATATTACAATAAGCCCACGCAAGAAGGCATTTTTCAGCATTATAAAGCTGTTAACAACGCTGTTTCTTTGCCACTTTTTGTCTATAATGTACCTGGCCGTACAAGCAGCAATATTTTGCCAGAAACCATGGCCCGTATGTACAACGAACTGCCGGATATTGTAGGGGTAAAAGAAGCCACAGGCAATCTTGTGCAGATTTCTAATATTCTGGAACAGTGTGATAAAGATTTTATTTTGCTTTCTGGGGATGATTTTACTGTTTTGCCTACTCTGGCTCTTGGAGGAAAAGGGGTTATTTCCGTTTCCTCCAATATCTGGCCTTCTGCCATGGCAAACCTGTGCGATGCCTGGGAAAGCGGTAACCTTACAGAGGCCCGCCGCCTGCACTACGCCCTGGAACCACTTAACCGCTCCATGTTTTTAGAAAGTAACCCCATTCCCGCGAAAACCGCCCTTCATCTTATGGGTCGAATGGACAGCGCCATGCGCCTGCCCCTTTGCGCTATGGAAGTTAAAGCAAAAGAAAAGCTTCACTCTATACTGAAAGAACTGCACCTCTGCTAACCACCCCATTGTACAGGGCAGCAAAGGCGCGTACCCTGTTCTCTTGCTCCAAACATGGTACCTGTATGCGAAAATATCTTGTGTATGTGTGGCCCATCTTACTTGTTGCTGTAGTAGCAATGGGTATTGCCTCATACCTCATTTACAGAGACTCCCGTGAAATGGTCATGGAACTGCTTCAAAAGCAACTTCTTCTTGTTGTGAATGAAGTGGTTGAAGAAGTACAACTAAGCATGAATAAATCGCTGGAAATTGCAGATATTGTGGCAACTTTACCAGATGTTACACGTGTATTTGATAAAAATATTACAGAAGAAGAAACACGCAGGCGCCTTAAAGAAGTACAGGAAACTATTGCTGTTATATCTGCCCAGCATGCAGACAGTGAAAGTATTTTACTTTTTGGGGCTGATGGAGATATAGCCGCCTCTTCAACAGGGGTTCGCGGTTCAATTGCTGCAAAGTCCTATTACCCTGAAGTGATGGCTGGCTCTTTATCCATGGGTACCACAGAAGACCTTATTTCAGGAGAAATGCTGCCCTATCTGGCGGCCCCTATTCTGGAAAAAGGCAAAATTGTAGGTGGCGTGGTTATTTATGTAAACCACAAAAGCATGTTTAATCGCTGGTCAGAGCGTATAAAACAAGACCCACAGGCACGCCTGCAAATTTTAGATAAAAATAAAGCCCCTCTTTTTTATGTCTGGGGGGACTCTTTTAATGGCCCCCAAAACCAGGAAGCGTCTATACGGCGCGTGTATGATGTTTTTTTTCAACAACCAGAGAAAACGCTTATTTCCTATACAACAGATAGCCACCGAGTGGGTATGCATGCCACTGTACCAGGCTTAAACTGGGTGGTACTGCTTACCAATGATGAAGCGTATTTTTTCCACGGCACAACAAAGCTGTTTTACAGAGCAGTTGTCTTTGCTTTTATTGTTGCGCTTATTATGTTGGGCCTTGTCACCTTGCTTATCCGCAAGCTGATTATACGTCTGGAACGCGCCCATGAAGATGTCACACGCATTACAAGCACCATACCAGGTGCAGTGGTAAAACTTAAAATCTCCTCAGATGGCAAGTTTCAGCTTCTTTACGCTAATTCTGCCTTTTATGACCTTACAGGGTACTCTCCGGCTGAGGTGGAAGAAAACTTACACAATGACCTTACAAGTATCATTCTCCCTGAAGACTTGCCCAATTTGCGCTCTATTCTAGCAGAAAGCGTTGCAAGTAACAGTCACCCCACAGTAGAAGCACGGGCTATTCGCAAAGACGGTACAATATACTGGACCTCCACCCGCGCCTCTTATATTGTAGAACCTCAAGGGGATATTCTGTTAGATGCAGTGCTGCTGGATATAACAGATATTAAAGAAGCCCAGGAAACCCTGCGTGAACAAAAATATATTTTAGAAAAACTGGTAGAAGAGCGCACAACAAGCCTTGCCGCAAGCGAAGCAAGTTCCAGACAGGAAAAAGCGTTGTTACGCTCAATTTTTCACCATATACCAGACTTTATTTACTACAAAGACTTAGAAGGCTATTATATTGGCTGCAACAAAGCCTGTGCTGAATTTTTTGGTGTACCAGAAGCAGAAGTGCAAGGCAAAACAGACCATATTCTTTTTGCAAAAAATCCGGAGATTGCCGAACAATGCCTGCGTCAGGACGCTTTAGTATGTGAAACAATGGAACCCTTGCTGCATATAGAAGAAGAAAGTATTACAGCAGAGGGCAAACATATTTTTCTGGAAACTACAAAAGTGATGTTTACAGATGCAGAAGGTGTACCTCTTGGTCTTGTAGGTATAAGCCGCGATGTAACAGACCGCGTGCTCACCACGCAGGAATTGCACAAGAGCAAAGAGGAAGCCCAGGCAGCTAACAAAGCCAAAAGCGAATTTTTGGCCAATATGAGCCATGAAATACGCACACCCCTTAATGGCATTATTGGCATGAACCATTTAGCCCAGCAGGCAGACCCTTCCCCCCGCATACAGGGCTATTTGATTAAAATGGAAACCTCTGCCAAAAATCTGCTGTCAATTATTAACGAAATTTTGGATTTCTCTAAAATAGAGGCTGGCAGAATAGAGCTTGAAAATCAACCTTTTACACTACAGGCTGTTCTTGCCTCTTTAGAAGACATGTTTGCCCCTATGGCAGAAAAAAAGGGGCTTTCTCTTATTATGCCCCCTGCAGAACAATGCAAAGCCTTTTTCCCCCTGAAGGGCGACGATTTACGCCTTGGGCAGGTGCTTATCAACCTCTTGTCCAATGCCATTAAATTTACAGAAAAAGGGCAGATAGAAGTTAAAGCCACTACTTCGCGCATGGATAATGGGCGCATTTTGCTTGAGGCCTCCGTATCAGATACAGGTATTGGCCTTAGCAAAGAAAATATTGGGCGGCTGTTTTCCTCTTTTGCCCAGGCAGATTCTTCCATTACCCGGCGTTTTGGCGGTACTGGCCTTGGCCTTGCCATAAGCAAAGCCCTGCTTGAGCTAATGGATGGCTCTATCCGTGTGGAAAGTGAAGAAGGCGTTGGCTCTACCTTTTTTATTACCGCCTGCTTTGACACCCCGCCTGAAGGCACTGCTATGCCCCTTATCCACCACTTGCCTTTCAGGCAAAGCGAAAAAATAGACTTTCATGGTTTGCGTGTGCTGCTGGTAGAAGATAATGAAATAAACCAAATGATAGCCCAGGAAATGCTTTCTATGAAAGGCTGTATAGTGGATGTGGCAAATAATGGCGTAGAAGCTGTGACAAAGGTGGAGCATGCCCCCTATAATCTTATTCTTATGGATATACAAATGCCGTATATGGACGGCTTTGAGGCAACACGCCGCATACGCCAAACCCATACAGATGTGCCCATTGTGGCCATGACAGCCCATGCCATGCAGGAAGACCGCGAAAAAAGCCTGGCAGCAGGCATGCAAGACCACATTTCCAAACCCATTGACCCTGACAAGCTCTACCATGTTATGGAGCGTGTTCTGGGGCTTGCTGAACATCTGCCACCTGTATAAACCGCCCATACCACACCGCCTGCCTGTCCACGCAGTTTACCGGCTACTCTTAATAGCAACAACCCATTAATCTTTCAGGAATTTTATGTTTTACCCTCCCAATATTCTCACCATTGCCGGCTCAGACTCCGGTGGTGGCGCCGGTATACAGGCAGATATAAAAACTATTATGGCTCTTGGTGGCTATGCCATGAGCGTTATAACAGCGCTTACAGCCCAAAATGGGCTTGGCGTGCAGGGTATTTTTGCGCCACCTGCTTCCTTTACTGCCCAGCAAATGGAAAGTGTGCTTTCCGCATTTCCTGTGGCGGCCGCTAAAACAGGCATGTTGTTTTCTACAGAGATCATACAGGCAGTGGCAACTTCTATCCTCAGTGCCCCTAAGCCATTCCCCCTGGTTGTAGACCCCGTATGCGCAAGCCAGAGCGGGCATCAGTTATTGGAAGATGACGCTGTGGATGCCTTGCGCATCCATATACTGCCACTTGCCAGCCTACTTACCCCTAATGTGCCAGAAGCAGAGCTTTTGGCAGGTATGCCCGTACAGACAGAAGAGGATATTTTTGCAGCAGGCGCCAAGTTACTTGGCATGGGGCCAAAAGCTGTGCTTATTAAAGGTGGGCACCGCGTAAGCAGTAACCCCATAACCGTGACAGACTGGTTTTTTGAGCCAGGCGCAGAGCCTGTACCCCTGCGGCAAGGCTATGTAGCAACAGAAAATAACCACGGCACGGGCTGCACCCTTTCTGCCGCCATTGCCACATATATTGGCCTTGAACAACCTGTGCGCGTAGCTATAACAAAGGCCCAGGAATACCTTAATCTTTGCCTTCGCCATGCTTTTGCCCCAGGCAAGGGTATTGGTGCCCCCTGGCACAGCGCAAAACGCTAAGTGACGATACGTTAAAAGGCTTTTTTGTGCATTCTAACCTATCTATATTTCTACGTATTTTCTAAATCCCCATGTGCATAACTTTTTTCAAAACTTTTGCTTGACAATTCCCCCTATTTCCCATAGAAAGTTCTTCGTTGGGGCTGTAGCTCAGTTGGGAGAGCGCTTGAATGGCATTCAAGAGGCCGTCAGTTCAATTCTGTCCAGCTCCACCAGAATACAATCACGGACTTAGATGTAAAAATCTAAGTCCTTTTTTTATGGCAAAAAACGCTTTTCCAACCCTATTTTCAACCTTTGCGCACACTATGCGCAACAAGCCAAAGGCCAGTAATAGTTGCAACTGCACCAGTTACAGCGCCAGTAATAAAATACAAAAA
>CAZPTC010000146.1:0-6356 GCA_964589455.1 uncultured Desulfovibrionaceae bacterium
CCCCCCCCCCCCCCCCCCCCCAAACCCCCCACCCCTTTCAAAAAAAAACTTTTTCATTACGCTCGTGTCAGGCTTCGCCTGCCACGAGCGTTGTTTTTGGGGAAAGCTATGCTGCTTTACGTAAATCCTTGGCTAAATACCATAGGTGTGTTAAACTGAAGCCTCAAACGGGTTTGCATCAGGCACATCCGCTTTGCATCCTTGCCAAATGTCCAGCTCTATAAGGCGGCGGTCAATGGCCTGCAAAACCTGCCCCTTGCTGTTTGCCCAGTCTGGTGCAATAAGCTCACCTGGGGCTGGGTCTCCCGTTAGCCTGTGAATAGTTATGGCAGAAGGCAAAAGCGTAAGCGCCTCGCACACCCAGTCTAAATATTCGGGCAAAGTAAGCGGCCTATACTGCCCCGCATGGTAGCTTGCCGCCAATTGTGTGCCCTCTGGCACATATAAACCATGCAATTTTACCCCGTGTATGGGCAAAGCCGCAATAGTGCGCACTGTTGCCAAAAAATCTTCCTTTGTTTCCCCCGGCAGCCCCAACATAAGATGCACACAAAGAGAAACGGGGTAATGCCCGGCAAGTGCAATAGCCGTAAGAGATGTTTCCGCAGAATGCCCCCTGTTAATAGCCGCAAGGCTTGCATTACGCAAAGACTGCACCCCTAATTCCAGCCAGATTTCCGGAAATGGCGCAGAAGCAAGAATAGCAAGCTTTTCTTCGTCAACACAATCTGGCCGCGTGCCAACTGCAAGGCCAATAATCCCATCTAGCCCGTTTAGCTGGTTAATAAGTTGCTGCAAACGTGTGGCAGGACCGTAGGTATTAGTGAAAGCCTGAAAATATGCCAAAAAAAGACGGGTGTTTTTAAGGCGGTCTGCCGCAGCAAAACGCTCCCGCCAATGCGCCCATTGCTGGGGTATACCCAGGTGCCCAAGGCCGGAACCAGAACCAATTTCATTACAAAAAGTGCAGCCTTTATTGCTTAAAGTACCGTCTCTGTTAGGGCAGGTTGCACCTGCATCTAGTGGTATTTTATGGACTTTCTCGCCATGTTTAGAGCGCAAAAAAGCGTCGAAACTGCGAAAACGGGTAGATTTTTTCATGTTGACATCGCTATTGAAAAAAGATTAAACATGTATTTTCTATACAAAACTGTGAAATTACGGGGTAGCCAGAAGCACCTATGTCAAAGATAATTGATTCGATTCTTGGCATTTTCTCCAATGATCTTGCCATTGACCTTGGCACTGCGAACACCTGTGTGTATGTTAAAGGGCACGGGATAGTCCTGCGTGAGCCCTCTGTGGTTGCGGTAAAAACCGATAGCCGCGGGAATAACCAGGTCTTGGCAGTTGGTTACGAAGCCAAGCGTATGCTTGGTAAAGCACCCGGAAATATTACGCCTATACGCCCCATGAAGGACGGCGTGATAGCGGACTTTGAAGTTACAGAAGCCATGTTGCGCTATTTTATCTCAAAAGTCCACAATTCCCGCCGCCTAGTGCGCCCACGGATTATGATCTGTGTGCCGCGTGGTATAACCCAGGTGGAAAAACGCGCGGTTAAAGAATCTGCCCAAAGTGCAGGCGCGCGTGAGGTATACCTTATAGAAGAACCCATGGCTGCTGCCATAGGCGCCAAGCTGCCTATCCAGGAGCCTATTTCTAACATGGTGGTAGACATTGGCGGGGGTACCACGGAAGTGGCTGTTATATCCCTTTCTGGTGTGGTGTACGCCCGTTCTGTGCGCGTTGGTGGCGACAAAATGGACGAGGCTATTATGAACCATGTTCGCCGCCATTACAGTATGCTTATTGGGGAATCTTCCGCAGAAGCCATTAAAATAAAAATTGCCTCTGCCTACCCTATGGACCCTGAGCAGCAAATTGAAGTAAAAGGCCGTGACCTTGTTACCGGTATTCCCCAAACTATCCACATTACCTCAGAAGAAGTGCGTAAAGCCATTTCTGAACAGGTAGAAGCCATTGTACAGGCAGTGCGGGAAGCTTTGGAAAAAACCCCGCCAGAACTTGCGGCTGATATTGTAGACCGCGGTATTGTGCTTACTGGTGGCGGTGCTTTGCTTAAAGGCCTTGACCAGCGCCTGCGCGAAGAAACATCGCTCCCCATTACTCTTGTGGATGACCCGCTTTCCACAGTTGTGCTTGGCACAGGCCTTGCCCTGGATAACTTGAACATTCTGCGTGAAGTTTGCATAGAGTAAGTGTTTTGCCAGTGGAACATTTCCCAAAATGACCCCTCACAATTAAAAGTTTTTGAAGGAAGGGGAGGGGGTTTGGGGGAGGGAAGGGAAATTTTTCCAAAAATTTCCCTTCCCTCCCCCAACATGCCCTCCCCCTTTCTTTCTTCCCGGAAGCCATGCCGTCGCCGAAGAAAAGCATCATCATTGTTGTCTGCTGCCTGCTCTTGTTTCTGGCGCTGTTCACATGGAACCAGCGCACAGGTTCGCTGGACAATGGTGCGGCCACAACTGGTATGGAATTTTCCGGCCTTGTGCTTAAATCGCTTACCAGTGCAAAAGATGCAGTGGTGCGTGTTTGGGATAAATACATAGCGCTTGTGGGTGTTTGGGAAGAGAATGAAGAATTAAAAAAAGAGCTGCTTCGTAAAGACATGGAACTGGTAAAAGCCCAGGAAGCGCTTGTTGAATTAGAATATTACAGGGCCTTTTTTCGTGTAGAAGTTCCACCAGATTGGAAACCCCATGCCGCGCGTGTGCTGGCCTGGAAAGTGGGGCCACTTGGTGTGCTGGAAACCGTGCTGTTGAGCAAGGGTTTTTTATCTGGCGCACGCCCTGGAGTGCCGGTTGTAACAGATAAAGGCCTTGTTGGCCGTGTATTCCGTGCTGCCCCCACAACCAGCCAGTGCCTTTTATTGGTAGATGGTGGCAGTCGCGTAGCTGTTATAACAAGTGAGGGCAGGGTGCATGGCATCCTTTCTGGTGCGGGGTATGGCAAGCCAATGGAATTGCGCTTTGTCAGCCAGAATGTGAAAGTGAATCCCGGGGAAGTGCTGTATACTTCTGGGCTGGACTCTGCTTACCCGCAGGGTGTGCCTGTTGCAACAGTTACCCATGTGGCGCTTTCTTCTTCTTCCAGCATGCAGGAAATATTTGCGGAACCTTTTGTAGATGTGGCAAATCTGGAAACGGTTTTTCTGTTAGAAAAGCCTGAAGGTTTGTACACGCCAGAACCCAGTCAGGTGTATACACCGCAGGATGAAGCCCCGGTCAGCCCCTTGCCGGAAATGCCAGAAAGCGTGACAGACAGAGACTTTGGCAATGTAAGCCCAGGGGAGCAGTAGCTGTGTATGGGAATATCCTATGGTGGGTGGTGTACACATGTATCGCCATATTGCTGCAAGCCAGTGCTTTCCCTTTGCCGCGTTTAGACTACCTGCTGCCAGGCTTTATTTTGGCTTTGCAGGAGGACAGACCAGGGCAGTTTGCATGGGTGGCAGTATGCTTTGTGCTTATCCAGGAGGGCTTGGGTTCCTTTGGGTTTGGCGGGGCTTTTCTTTCTTACGCGCTGGCTGTAGCGCTGTTTTTTGTGGGTTCCTGGTTATTTGAGGTAGAAAGTTTCCTTTTTATTTTCCTGCTCAGCGCTTGCCTTGGGGTTACCCATTATCTGGTATTCTCTACTATGGCGGATTTACAGAATATCCCCATTAATCCCCAGAACCTGCTGGACGAAAGTGTGTTCCAGGCACTTATCACGCCCTTTATATGGCGCTTTGCGTATTTCACACGCACACCTCTCAGGCGGCATGAGGCTGCGGTATGAAAATCCAGCTAGATCCGGAAGGGTACCAGCCGCCGCGTGCAGGCCTTTTGCTTTTGCAATTTGCAGTCGCTTTGCTGTTTGTAATTTTTCTGGCCAGGTTCTGGTACCTGCAAATCCACCGCGGTGCAGAATTTGCCCGTATGGCGCAGGAAAACAGGCTGCGCCATGTACGTACCTTTGCTTCCCGTGGGGATATTTTTGACGCAAACGGTGTGCTGCTGGCAGAAAACAGGGCGGCTTTTGGTCTATCACTTATGCGGGAAGACTGCCCCGATATTCCCGCTACACTTGCGCAAGTGAGCGAATGGACCAATGTCCCTCTTGAGCGCATAGAAACACGGTACGAGCAAGATAAAAGCAAAGGCAGTGTTTTTGACCCTATTTTGCTGCTTACAGATATTCCTTTTGATCAGGTGGCCCGTATAGAAGCTGAACTTATTAACTGGCCAGGCCTTGAAATTGTTACGCACGCTAAGCGGCATTACCCGGAAGGTTCAGCATATGCGCATATCCTGGGGTATGTGGCAGAGGCTAATAAAGAAGAACTGAAGCAGGATACGGGTTTGGCGCTTGGGGACACAGTGGGGCGGCAGGGGCTTGAACGTGTGCTTGAGTCGCGTTTAAGGGGAAAAAAAGGGCTGGAACGTCTAGATGTGGATGTACTGGGGCGTCCCTTAAACAGAAGTATTATTGAAAGCCCTGAAATAGGGCAAATGGTTTACCTTACCCTGAATACAGAATGGCAAAAAGCCATTGTGGAACTCATGGGGGATTATTCTGGCACTGTGGTGGTTATGGAGGCAGATACAGGGCGTCTTAAAGCTATGGTCACCCTGCCTTCCTATGACAATAATATCTTTATTGGCGGCCTTTCCCAAAAAGATTGGGATGAACTGCGCTTTAACGAAAACTTCCCCCTCCAAAACAGGGCCATACAAAGCGTCTATCCCCCCGGATCTGTCTGGAAACTGCTTATGTCCGCCATGTTGTTAGAGCAGGGTGTGTCCCCGCAGGCAACTGTATTTTGCCCTGGTTCCTATACATTAGGCTCCCATGTGTTCCGTTGTTGGAAAAGAGGAGGGCATGGCACTGTAAATATGATGCGCTCGCTTACAGAATCGTGCGACGTATACTATTATGTTATGGGAGAAAAAGCCGGCATAGATAAAATAGAAGTATTTGCCAAAGCAAGTGGCTTTGGTAAAACAACAGGTATTGATCTGCCACACGAAAACCCAGGTCTTGTACCTTCGCGCACGTGGAAAAAAGAGCGCATGAAAGAAAGCTGGCAAGGTGGAGAAACACTTAATGTTTCTATTGGTCAGGGGCATACGCTTGTTACACCATTGCAGATGGCAGTATTCATTGCTGGCATTGTGAATGGGGGCACACTGTATAAACCGCTTTTACTGGCAGATGAACCATCTGCCGTTACAGCCATGCTGCCTATTTCGCCTGAAAACTGCGCTCTTGTAAAAAATTATATGGTGCAAACAGCCACAATAGGCACAGCCAGAATTCTCTCCCAAGGGGTCACCCCGGAAATGGGCCTCACCATTGGTGGCAAAACCGGCACAGCCCAAGTTGTGAAAATACGCATGGTAGGAGACAGGCGCGCCCGCAATGATGAAATGGAACGCAAAATGCGCGACCACGCATGGATAGGGGCCTTTGTGGAAAAGGGTGATAAACACTATGTGGTGGTTACCATGCTGGAACATGGCGGCGGGGGCAGCTCTGCAGCCGGGCCTGTTGCGCGGGATGTGATCAAGCTGATCACGGGGGTGAAATAATGCCATTTCTAGACAGGCGCGAATTATTTTATATAAACTGGTGGCTTGTGCTTGCTGCCCTGCTGCTTTTTGCGGTAGGCATTGTCAATTTATACTCTGCAAGCGGTGTGCGAGCAGAAGATGGTATGGTTCTTTCCCCTTACTACCAGCGTCAGCTTGTGTGGGGCCTTATGGGCCTTGGGGTTATGGTTGTTGTTATGGCCATAGACTATAAGCATTTTTACCAGCTTGCACCTTTTTTGTATGTGGCTGTGCTTGTGCTTTTGCTGCTTGTGCCAGTACTGGGCAAAGTTGTGGGTGGGGCTAAACGCTGGATAGATTTTGGCCCAGTAAGCCTACAACCAAGCGAGTTTGCCAAAGTCACAGTGCTGCTTATAGGCGCGCGCTTTTTATCGCGTGATGGCGAAACTCTTGGCTGGAAAAAACTTTTCCAGGCCCTGCTTATTGGCCTCATACCCTTTGCGCTTATTGTGCGTCAGCCAGACCTTGGCACGGCCCTTATGGTGCTGCTTGTGCTTGGCGGTCTTATTTTGTTCCACGGGGTTAAATGGCGGGTGCTGCGTGTATGCCTTATTATAGTCCCCCTGCTATTACCGATGGGCTGGTTTGTCTTGCAAGATTATCAGCAGCAGCGTATACTCACATTTCTGGATCCAAGTAAAGACCCTAAAGGCTCAGGATATCACATTATCCAGTCTCAAATTGCTATAGGGTCTGGCGAGCTTATGGGTAAAGGATACCTGGCTGGCACACAAAGCCAAC
>CAZPTC010000147.1:0-6305 GCA_964589455.1 uncultured Desulfovibrionaceae bacterium
CAAATCTGGCAGGGCGTCATCTGTCATTCCATCAAGGCCATCTGGCAGAATATCAATAACTTCTGAGCCTTCATCCTCATCTAAGGATGCATCAGAAGAGTCTTCCGCAGGCTCATCAAAAGGTTCCTCAGCTTTATTTTTTGGGGGAGTCTCCAAAAAAATTTCAGGAGAGCTCTTAACTAGGGTTTGATTATTCATAAATTTTACCATATATGTTAATGGCGCTGGGCCGCTGTGTTTTTTCTACCCTACACAATGTTTTAAAAAAACACCAGCGCAGTAAAAGGCCTTTTTTTGCCTGTATGTCTGTATAAACGTGTGTTTGTTTGCAGTGTGGCATTTCCCACCACTGTGATTTTTTTATTCCTGCTTTTTATGTGAGGTTTTTGTGGATATCCGTTCTGCGCTTGCCCAAAAAAAACGCCTGCTTATTGATGGTGCAACTGGCACCATGCTCCAGGCACATGGTATGCCCGCTGGCATAAACCCAGCCCTTTTTTGTATGGAAAGGCCGGATATTCCCCGTGCTGTACATGAAGCATACGCAAGGGCAGGGGCGAATATTTTGCTTACCCCCACATTTGGCGGTTCAGCATACAAATTACCGGAAAATTTACGCGCTTTTGACTTTAATAAAGCTATGGCAGAAAACGCACGCACAGTGGTAAAAGCCTTGGCTTCCAAGGTACAACAGCCGCTTTTTATAGCAGGCGATATAGGCCCAGTTGGGCACTTTGTGGAACCCTTGGGGGATATTAAGCCGGAAGATTTGCTGGCTGCCTTGCGGGAGCAAGTGGCTGGCCTTGTGGCAGGTGGCGTAGACGCCATTTTTATTGAAACCCAGTTTGACCTTGCAGAAACACGCATAGCTGTTGCGGCTGTGCGTATGGAAACCAATATCCCTGTATTTGCCTCTATGACATTTGAAGAAGGCCGCTCCCTTACTGGCAGCACGCCCGCAATTTTTGCGGCCACAATGGCCAATATGGGGGTAGATGCCATTGGGGTAAACTGCGGCGCTGGCCCAGAACAAATGCTTGGCATTGTAGAAGAACTTGTGGCGTACAGCCCTTGCCCTGTGTATGCAGAACCTAATGCCGGCCTGCCAGAACTTATTGATGGTGAAACCGTATTTCGCCTTGCCCCGCAACCCTTTGCAGAAAAAACCGCCCAACTTGCCCGCAAAGGCGCGCTTGTGCTTGGTGGGTGTTGCGGTACAACACCAGAACATATTGCCGCACTTGCACAAGAGCTAAAAAGCGTACCGGAAAATATTACTGTAGCGCCTGTTCATCCAGAAGGCACGGTATTTCTTACCTCACGTTCTTCATTGGTGCGCATTGGCCTTGACGCGCCTATTACCCTTATTGGTGAGCGCATTAACCCAACGGGGAAAAAGGCGCTGAGTGCAGAATTTCAGGCAGGCTCCTTTGATCTTGCCTTGCAATACGCGCAAGAGCAGGTGGAAGCGGGCACGCCTGTGCTGGATGTAAATGTTGGCGCCAGCCATGTGAAGGAAGAAGAATTTTTGCCTCGCATGGTCAGGCAATTAGTGGCCAGTGTGCAAACCCCGTTATGCCTGGATTCTTCCAATGCAGATGCCCTGCTTGCGGCCTTGCCCTGGCACCCGGGTTCCGCCCTGCTCAATTCCATAAGCGGGGAAGAGGGCAGAGTGGAAAAACTTGCACCTGCCTGCAAACTGTGGGGTTCTCCCTTTGTTTTACTGCCTCTTAAAGGGCACGACTTGCCCGCAACTGCCAAAGAGCGCATAACTATTATTAAAGCATTACTTGAAAAACTTGCTGGCTATGGCATACCACGCCGCCTTATTATGGTAGATGTTTTGGCCCTTACTGCCGCCTCAGACAGCCGCGCCCCAAGCGCCTGTCTGGAAACACTTGCATGGTGTAAAGCACAGGGTCTTGCCACAACCATTGGCCTTTCTAATATTTCTTTTGGCCTGCCTGCGCGTGATCTTGTGAACTCTGGTTTTCTGTCTATGGCTGCTGGGGCTGGCCTTACGTCCTGCATTGGCAACCCCGCTAATACGCGCCTGCGCGAAGCACTGGACGCAGCCAACCTGCTGCTTGGGCATGATGAAGGGGCTACAGGTTTTATTGCTTCTTATGCAGAATGGAAGGCTGGCAGCCAGGGCCTTGCATCTTCTGCCTCCGGCCCTGCTAAAGCCCCCCTTACGCTAGAAGCTGCTGTTATCCAAGGCGCAAGGGACGCTGTTATACCGCTTATTAAAACAGCCCTGGAAGCTGGGGAAAAGCCTTTTGCTATTGTGCAGGAGCGCCTTATACCTGCAATTACTGAAGTAGGCGGGAAATATGAGCGCAAAGAATACTTTTTGCCCCAGCTTTTGCGTTCTGCAGAAACCATGCAAACAGCTTTTGCCTTTGTAAAACCCCTTTTGGAAGAAGAAGGCACAGGCGAGACAAAGCCCGTTATTGTTCTTGCCACAGTAGAAGGCGATATACACGATATTGGCAAAAATATTGTGGCCCTTATGCTTGGTAACCACGGCTATACAGTTGTAGACCTTGGCAAGGATGTAAAGGCAGAAACAATAGTGGAGGCCGCAGTTACTGAGCAAGCCGCTATTATTGGCCTTTCTGCCCTTATGACCACCACAATGCCCCGCATGGAAGATGTGGTAAAATTGGTGAAACAACGCGCTGTTCCTGCCAAAGTTATTGTGGGCGGAGCCGTTGTTACACAAGAATACGCAAACAGTATAGGGGCAGATGGGTATTCAACAGATGCTGTGGACGCTGTGCGCCTTGCCAAACGCCTGCTTGGCGTGTAGCCATGTTTTTTCTTGTGTTTCTGGCATAAAATTGTTAACTTCCAACATGTACCTTTTTTGAGGAGAAAGTATGCGTTATATCCTCCCTTTGCTTTTTGCCTGCATGTTTACGGCACCTGTTTCTTTGGTGGCGCCTTCCCATGCGCTTTCAGATGATTTTTCTGCCTCCCACCCTGTGTATCAACTGGCCAGTGCTTCGCAGTTTCCCATGGGGGACAGGATAACCTCTGCCCAGCTTCTTGACCTTATCGCGCTCAATAAGGGTAAAGTGGTGCTGGTAAACTTTTTTGCCTCATGGTGCCCCCCCTGTGAAGATGAATTACCCGGTATTTTTAGCCTGCAAAAAAAATATGGGTACGATAAACTTACTGTTATTGGTGTTTCTGTAGACGATAATAACCGCGAATTAAACAAAATACTGCAAAAACTACCCTTTAACTTCCCTGTTTATTTGGATACTGGCAGTGCTTCCAATACCTTTCGGGTAAGCGCCATACCCCATAATGTGCTGTATAATACCAAAGGCCAAATGGTGTATGATGAAGTGGGGTACATGGATGAAGAAGACCTTGATGCCATGATACTTAAGGCAATGGAATAATCTGGAATAGCATGGGTATGCAACTTGCAAATGTTCTCTTTTCGCAGGAAGAAATACAAACTCGTGTGCGTGCATTGGCAGCAGAAATTGATGCCTTGTATAAGGACGAAGAGCTTGTTATGGTCTGCGTGCTGAAAGGCGCCTTTTTGTTTTTTAGTGACCTTGTACGCTATATGACCATTGCCCCTAAAATAGAGTTTGTGCGCCTTGCCAGTTATGGAGACAACACTTCTTCTACTAAAAATATAGCTTTTACCAAGGATGTGGAAATTTCCCTGGAAGGAAAACATGTGCTTATTGTAGAAGATATTGTAGACTCAGGCCACTCTATGGATTTTCTTTTCCGCCAGCTTGCTGCCCGTGGTGCCCGCAGCTTGCGTTTGGCAACGCTTATTGATAAACATGAACGCCGCGAAGTGCCCATTCATGCCCATTTTGTAGGCTTTGCGCTTAAAAAAGGGTTTACTGTGGGGTATGGAATGGACTACGCGGAACAATACCGCACATTACCCACAATTTATGATATGGAGTAAGGTCTTTGGCAAAGTTTTTGCATAATTTGCCTGCGCATGTTCAAAAAAATGGCGCTGCCATAAAGAAGCATGACCTGAAGACCTGGGGGACTTTTGCATGATTATTCAATGCCCGCAATGTCATACTGCCTACAACATACCAGACGATAAAGCTCATCCTGGTATGAAGTTGCGCTGCACTGTCTGCAAGCATGTTTTTGCGTATGAAGAGAAAACTGAGCAGGCATCTGCTCCTTCCATTAATCTGGATGGCCTTGGCACCACAGATGTAGCCCCAGTAGTAAAAAAGAAAGGGAAGCCAGTTATTTCCCTTACCCTTATTGTGCTTATGCTTATAACAGGCGCTGGTGTGTACCTGTATAAAAAAACCACCTTGCTTGACCCTGTTGTGAAGCCTGTTATGGAACGCTTTTTCCCAGCGCCCCCTCCACCCCCTGTGCAACCTGCAGAAGACCGAGTAAGTAAGCTTGGTGTGCGCAATATGCGCCAATACACCATACCCAATGAGAAAATTGGGCAAATAACTGTTGTAGAAGGTAATGTTGCCAATGGGTTTGATGAACCACGGGAGCTTATCCGCTTAGAGCTTACCCTGTATGATGCACAGGGTAACCCAATGGCTTCCAAAAGCCAGCTTGCCGGTACCCAGGTTTCCCTTTTCCAATTGCAAATTTTAGGGGAAACAGAGCTGGAGCAGGCCCTTACCAATAAACTGGATATTTTGGCAAAAAACACCAATGTTCCCCCAGGGGGTATGGTGCCATTTATGCTGGTTATTTATAACCCGCCTGAAGAAGCAGTAGATTTTAGCGTGCAAATTGTTGACGCCAAAATACCGGCCAAAAAGTAAGTGCGACAAAAAAACTACCATGCAAAAAAACATACTGGTCTTAGGTATAGGCAACCTTCTTTTAAGTGATGACGGTGTTGGGGTACATGCTGTGCAGGAATTGCAGAAAGAAGCATGGCCGGACAATGTTAAACTTATGGATGCCGGCACATTTACCCATGATATTTTTTACCTTTTTGAAGGGTATACCCATATTGTGGTGCTGGATATTGTGCACGCCAAAAAAGAGCCAGGCAGTATTTTTGTGCTGGCAGAAAAAGACCTTGTAGAAAACCCTTCCCAGCGTCTTTCTATCCACGATATAGACTTGCTGGATTCTTTACGCATGGCGCAAATGCTGCATGGCAGTAAGCCAGAGCTTATTATTGTAGGCATGGAACCGCACGATTATCTTACCTGGAGTATGGATCTAAGCCCGGTTTTGGCCCCGCATTTTCCTGCTTTTGTGGCAAAAGCACGGGAAGAAGTTCAGCGCCTTCTTGCTTTATAGATACGGCGAGGCCAGCCAAAAAGCACCATCGCGTACTTTTGCAAAAAGGGAACGCTTGTGGTATTCTTCCAAAGTGACTTTTTGGGAAAAATAGCGGTAGCTGTCAAAATATTCCCGCATAGTGGTGCTAAAGCTTTTGCTCCATACTTCCACATTCATTTCAAAATTAAGAAATAAACTGCGTGGATCCAGATTGGTAGAGCCAATAAGTGTGTACTCATCATCTACCATAAAAAGTTTTGTATGGGCAAAAGGCGCAGGCTGGTAATAAATGCGTACCCCTTGCTCAATAAGGCGTGGCTGCACATGCGCAGAAGCGCGGTGTACATAATACAAATTGTTTTTGGCTGGCAATATTATTTGCACAGTTACGCCGCGCAGTACAGCGCTGCAAAGCGCGTTTATGAGTTCGCGCGGGGGTAGGAAGTAGGGTGTCATAATGCGTACACTGTGCTTTGCCCCATTCACCATGCCGCACAATAAGTCTAAAATATCCCCGTACTCTTTGCCAAGGCCATCAAAAACAAGGCGGCAAAGCGCGTCTCCCTTAGGGTTAGGGGTAATAGTGGGGGAAATGGTGCTTTCCCCTGTTACAAAGGCCCAGTCCATAAGAAATGCTTCATGCAGCAGGGCCGTTATGGGGCCTTGAATTTGGAAGTGAATATCTTTTACCGCATGCGGGGCCTGACTTGAGGCATTATGATCATCGCTTATGTTCATGCCACCTGTGAAAGCTGTAAGGCCATCTACCACCAATATCTTGCGGTGATTGCGCAAATTAAGGTTCAACCTGGGCGGCAAGATGGTGGGTGGCAAAAAAAACTCTACGCGCACGCCTGCCTGGGGCAGCTTTTTCCAAGGCTTGCGGCGGGTGTAAATAATGGCGCCCATGCCGTCAATAAGCAGCCTGGTATCTACCCCGCGCTGCGCTGCACGGGCAAGGGCGTCTGCAAACCTATCACCAATATGGCCTGCTTTAAAAATGTTTTCCAAACCTTACAGATATGTAAAGCATCTAA
>CAZPTC010000148.1:0-6277 GCA_964589455.1 uncultured Desulfovibrionaceae bacterium
TGGTGGCTAGATGGTGGTTTTTTTCTTTACATCACTGGCGTGAGCCGTGGTGTAATACAGAAGGGCCATTTGGCGGGCGCGCTTAATTTCGCGGGTAAGCTGGCGTTGGTGTTTGGCGCATGTGCCGGTAATACGGCGGGCCACAATTTTACCACGCTCAGTAAGAAAATCGCGCAGCACTTCGGGGTGCTTGTAATTTAACGGAATATCCTTATCCGCACAGAAACGGCAAAACTTACGTCTGGGGGCAAACTTTTTACGAAAGGCCATTATGCCACCTCCTCGGTTTGAACGTCGCTGTCTTCATCAAGGCGGACAGTGATAAATTTGAAAACACCGTCTGTGATGCGGATAATGCGCTCTAACTCAGCCACAAGGGTGTTAGGCGCCATGTATTCCAGACGGACGTAGTAACCGCGCATTTGTTTTTGCACGGGATAAGCAAGGTCGCGCATGCCCCAATGGTCTGCTACCAGCATTTCACCGTTTTCACGGGAAATAATGCCAGTAAGAGTAGCCAGCAGAGTTTCGCGCTCTTCAACCGTAAGCTCCGGCGAAAGCAGAAGCAAGGTTTCCATTTTGCGCATAGGAAGTCTCCTTTTGGACAAATAGGCCCGCTCCAAAGGGAACGAGCAAGGTGAACCACAATAGTTAATGGAAAAGAAAACACATGTCAAGCAAAGATTATTGCTGCCGAAAGCAAGCGTATGGCCAGATCAGCCCAGGTACTTGCGCAGCACTTCATACAGGTGTGCAGGGTCAAAGGGCTTGCTTATATAGTCGTTCATACCTGCACCCAGGCTTTTTTCGCGGTCAGAAGCCATTGCATGGGCCGTCATGGCAATAATAGGCAATTCTTCTTTTGTTTTCCAGCCGCGTATGCGGGTTGTGGCTTCCATACCATCCATAACAGGCATTTGTATATCCATAAGCACAAGGTCAAAGTGCTTGCCACTCACAGCTTCCAGCGCTTCTTGCCCATTTTCTGCAAGGGTAATGCTTGCACCTGTTTCTTCCAGCAGGGTGGTGGCAATAAGGCTGTTTATGTCATTATCTTCCACAAGCAAAATACGCCTGCCAGGGAATTGGGGCACTTCAGGGTTTTCCTGGTGCTGTTCTGCCAGGGCAGCTAACATCTCAAGCTCAGTAGGGGTTCCAGAAAGGAAAGATGTTTCATCTTGCTCCTTAACCTGACCATCTGGCTGATTCTCTGCCGTAAAATCTGGGGCAGGTAATGCGGCATTGCCCGCTGCATTATCTGTTTGGGCGCTTTTTTTCTGTCTTGCAAAGGGTATGGTAAAGAAGAAGGAAGAACCTTTATCTTCTTCACTTTCAAAACGTATACTGCCGCCCATAGCCATAACAAGCTGCTTACTGATAGCAAGGCCAAGGCCTGTACCACCAAAGCGACGTGTAGTAGAGCCGTCAGACTGCGAAAATGGCTGGAACATAAGGCCCTGCTGACTGGCAGGTATGCCAATACCAGTATCGCGCACAATAAATTCCAAACGCACTTGTTCAGGGGTGTGCTCCACACAGTTTACCCTTACTTCTACTCCCCCTTCATTGGTAAATTTTACTGCATTGCCTGTTATGTTCAGCAATACTTGCCCAAGACGCAGAGGGTCACCCATAAGTAACAGCGGCACATCATGGCTAATATGGCAGTGTAAGAATATTTTCTTTTCTTCTGCTTTAAGCAGCAGCACATCGTACACATTTTGCACAACTTCTTTGAGAAAGAAGGGGATAATTTCCACTTCCAGCTTGTTAGCCTCAATTTTGGAAAAGTCCAAAATATCGTTGATAATGCCAAGCAGGCTTCTGGCCGCTGTTTGCATTTTTGTTATATAGTCTGCTTGTTCTGGGGAAAGTTTTGTTTTCAGCGTAAGGTATGTAAGGCCAATAATGGCGTTCATAGGGGTGCGGATTTCGTGGCTCATATTGGCCAAAAATTCCCCTTTTGTACGACTGGCCTGCTCTGCCACAGCAATGGTATTTTTTAAAGAGTTTACCATGCTGTACATATCACGCCCAAGCTGCCCCAGTTCATCATTCCCACTTACACACAAAGGGGCATCTAATGCGCCACTTGTTACATCACTGGCGTATTGGGCAAGACGGCGCACATTGCGCGTAAGACGTGTGACAACAAGATAAATAACCACCACGCCAATAAGCAGCGAAATAATAAGCGCTACCATACCCTGTTGCAGCAATATGCGGGCAGGGGCCATAAGGGCTTGTTTGTCTACAAAAATAACCGCTGTCCAACCGCCAGCAAAGCGGGCATAGGCAACATACTTTGTTACGTTATCTGCATCGTCTATTTCCAGCAGACCTTCAGGAGCCTCTGCCGTGTGCTTAAACCATTCTGTATCCGCGTAGCTTGTGTTCATAACAAGTGAATGGTCAACTGCGGCAAGCACCGTACCTTCTTCACTTATAATCATGGCCTTTGCTGTGGGTAAGGATTCCACAGCTTCCAAAGCCTTATGCGCTATGGAGCATGTACGCAAAGACCCCGTAAGGGTACCCATAGCCCCTTTATATTCAATGGGCCGGCATATTGCCACAAGGGTTTCCCCTGTTATGCGGCTTACAAAGGGCTCAGATAAAGTAAGACGCCTTTTTTGTATGGTATTTTGAAACCAACTGCGTATAGAAATATCCAGGGTGCCTACTGCGCTGGGCATAGAGCACGCAAGGGTCATGCCTTTATCATTGGTAGTATAAAATGTTTCGTAGGTGCCTGCAATAGAGGCAAGAGAGGCAAGCAACGTATTGGCTTCTTCCACCTTTTGTTGACGCTCTGCAGATGGGAAAGTATCAAGTACAAGAGTATCAAGTATACTGGGAAGTTGGCTTGCAAGCGCAGTATCTTCCAAAGCACGGCGCACCTGTACATCTATCATTTCTGCCAAAGAATGCACATTGGCCTGCAACGCGCTTTTACCTGCCTGCGCAAGTGTGGACATAGCCGTATTAAGCACTGAAGTCAGAATAACAGTAAAACACAGCGCAAATAAAAACGCAATTGGTATGAAAAGTTTTGAGCGAAGACCCAAACGCATACGAAACCCTTTATTCAAAAATAGCATACACTATTTCTGGCGCTTATACTTCTTTAATAAGTATACTTCCCGCGACAGCACTATATTCCACGGTTACATATCCTATGAATTCTAACGAAATTCACTTAAAAGCGCAAGCGGTTATTTATGTAACATATTTTTATGCTTGAATGCAGGGCGATTCAGGTATATATGTTTGTCTCACTTTTCTTTTTTAATAGGGAGTATCCTTTCTCATGTCCAACGATTCCAACCCCTGTGCTCCGGCGTTAATAGCAAAAGACACCTTTGCCAAACACCTTGGCATTGAAATTATCACAATGGAAGAAGGTTATGGCGTTGCCACCATGCCTTTTGACGAAAGACACAAAAACGGCATGGGCCAGACACATGGTGGCGCTATTTTTGCCCTGGCAGATATGGCCTTTGCCGCAGCCTCTAACTCACACTGCATTATTTGTGTGAATGCCCAGTCCAGTATATCCTACATTTCCCCGGGTAAGGAAGGCCCCCTTACTGGCATTGCAAAATGCATCCACGCAGGCCGCAAGCTTGCCACCTATGAAGTGCAAATAACAGATGCCACCGAGGCCCTTGTGGCCATTGCCACCATTACCGGGTACCAAAAAAACCTGTAGCGTATAAATGTGCATCCTATTGGGGCTCTGCACAGATTCACCCCACCCAGGAAGCATGAAAAACGAAAGACTGGACGCAAGACTAAGCCGAGAAGCTGGCATAAGCCGTGCAAAAGCCAAAATGCTTATAGAAACAGGCAATGTGCAGGTGAACGGTACCTTTATTTGCGCGCCAGATGCAAGGCCGGACGCGGCCAGTACCCTTACCTGGGAAAAACAGCCCAACCCGGAAGAACTACAGGCAGCAGAAGGGGAAGTGACCCTTCTTTACCACGATGACAGCCTGCTTGTGCTCAATAAACCCGCTGGCCTTACTGTTCACCCCGCACCAAGCTGCCCGCACGATACCCTGCTGCAACGCCTGCTGGCCCCTTTTCCCCAACTGCGCGAACAGGAAGGTATGCGCCCGGGAATAGTACACAGGTTAGATAAAGACACTTCCGGCCTTCTGCTTGTGGCCCTTCAGGAAAACGCCCGTCTTGCCCTCAGCGCCAGCTTTGCAGAAAGGGATGTACATAAAACCTACCTTGCCCTTTGCCAGGGTATTCCCCCGGCTACTGGTCGCGTAGATGCCCCCATTGGCCGCCACCCCACCCTTAAAACCCGTCAGGCCATTGTGCCGCTTAATCAAGGTGGCAAGCCCGCTCTTACAGAATGGGAAACCCTGTACGCCAGCCCCACAGACCGCTTTGCCCTGCTGAAAATTCGTATTTACACAGGCCGCACGCACCAAATCCGCGTTCACATGGCACATGCAGGCTTTCCCCTTTGGAAGGATGCCCTGTATGCCCCGCATAAAGGGGAATTTCCACCCTTGCCCCCTTCCCTTGCCACTGCCCTTTCCGGGCACGGCTTTCCCCCTCCCTCCTCTTCTCCTGCTTCTTCTTCTCCCTCATCTCCCGCGCCCACACCGCCCTCTTTTCCTTCTGCCACTTCCTCCCCTCCCATCTCTTCCCACGGCCTTTCTTCCCAAAGCCCCGCCTTTCCTCCTCTGGAACGTCAGGCTCTGCACGCCTTCCACATAGATTTCCCGCATCCTGTTACCAAGGAGCGCATGGCCTTTACCTGCCCCCCGCCAGATGACTTTGCGGGTGGCGTTTTGGCGCTTTCCCGCACATCCACCCGCCTTATTCTTACGGGTGTGGCAGGCTGCGGGAAAAGCACGGTACTGCAAGCCCTTGCTGCATGGCACATTCCCATTTTCAGTGCAGATGCCTGCGTGGCGCAGCTTTATGAAGCGGGCGCAGACGGCTGGCAGCTTTTGCACCGGCAGTTTGGCGGCCGTTTTACCCCCGCCTATCATCCTGTAGATAAAAAGGCCCTGGCAAGTGCCTTTGCAGCAGAGCCGCATATACGGCAGGAAGTGGAACATCTTATCCACCCCTTGCTTTTTCACCGTTTAGACCAATTCTTTAAAGAACATGCCCACCACGCCCTTACTATTGCAGAAATACCCCTTTGGTTTGAAACCTCTAAACGCCTTTCTCCCCCTTCTTTATCCCCCTCTGCCTCTTCCCCTTTGGCCGCTCCTGTGGTAGTGTGTATACGTGCTGGCGCAAAAGCCCGCGCAGAACGCCTTACCTTGCGCGGCTGGGATGCAGACCGCATTGCCCAGACAGATGCCTGGCAATGGAGCGAAGACCAGAAAGCCAAAGCCAGTGACTTTGTTTTGGATAACAGCGGCCCTATACACGCCCTGCCTGCTGAAATACAGCGGCTTTGGAATTTTCTGCTCGCACGCGAAGCGCATGGGGAAAAAGAAATTTTGGAGAAGGTTGAGAGTTTTTGGGGGAGGGGAAAACCCTTTTTGTTTTGTCCTCTCAGATGACGCTCGGCCGTGCGTCCTGCACGGCACTCGCTCTCGCTTCGGCGGGCAAAGCCCGACCTCGCGAGCGCTGCGCGGCTTGCGCCATCCTGGCGCAAAAGGGGTTTTCCCCTCCCCCAAACCCCCACACATTTCCCCAAAAAACTTTTTAATATATTAAGTATCTTCAACTTCCTTTTTTTGCTTTACTTTTCAACTACTACCAATCTTGCACATTGCTTTAAGCTCCCTATATTTTCTAAGAATACCATATTGTTTTGAAGTGGCGCAGTATTCTTTTAAGCAACCTGTTATTTTACCTTTATTTTGCATATTTCTCTCACCCGTTTATTACGCGGATGTGCCGCAGCTTTTTGAGGCGGCATGGCGCAAAAAGATACTTAAAACGCTTACCCCAGGCTGATATACAGCGCAGAGAGCCTCAAAAAACTGCGGCACATACGCGCAATAAGGGGGTTTGGGGGGGATTATCCCCCCCAAAAAAAAGGATTTCCCATGGGATTTTTTTCTAAAGTCAAAAAAATATTCACAGGCACAGAGGCAAAAGCACCGGAAGCGCCCAAGCTTCTATTAGTGGACATAGTTGTTGCGCCAGAAGAAGATGAGGCGCTTGTACGGGCGCTGCGTGAAGCAGAGCCGCGCCTTTCTGCGTGGCTGGTTCCGGTACTTGCGGGGCTGGATGAGGCGGGGCCATTGCTTTGGCACCGCTTGCGGGTATTACTTTCTGCGCTGGAAACGCC
>CAZPTC010000149.1:0-6272 GCA_964589455.1 uncultured Desulfovibrionaceae bacterium
TACCGCGCCGTTGCTTCTTTTCTCTTTTTTGCCCTGCGGGCAAAAAAGAGAAAAGAAGCAACGGCGCACTTTGCCATTCCCGAAAAAATCTCGCAGGCTCGATTTTTTCGGGAATGATGTTTTTATGAAGAAAATTGGATTTGAAGAGAAAAAGTTTTGGGTAAATCAAGAAAAATGGATTAAGGATATAGCTGTTGCAAAAGCTTCTCAAAGCCATTTATTACCGTGAGGAAGGCGGCGCAGACAGCTTGCGCAGCAAGTGTCAAGCCGCCTGCCTCACGGCAATAAGGGGGTTTGGGGGGGATTATCCCCCCCAACTAATACTTAGGCAAGCGGGTTTTATCCTGCATGTGAACAGCGGCGTCTTTAACGGCTATTTTGCCGGACTGGATAAGGAACAGCAAATCATCGTCCAGAGTTTTCATGCCGTAGTTGTGGCCTGTTTGCAGTATACCTGTAAGCTGGAAGGATTTACTTTCGCGGATCATATTCCGCACAGAGGGTATGCCCAGCATAATTTCCTGGGCAGCAATGCGGCCCACTTTATCCACGCGGCGGAACAGAACCTGGGCAATAACCGCCTGGAGAGATTCAGACAGGCTGGAGCGTATCTGGGCTTGCTGGTCTGTGGGGTATATTTCAATAATACGGTCAACGGTTTTTGCGGCAGAGGTGGTGTGCAATGTACCGAACACAAGGTGGCCTGTAAGGGCGGCTTCAAGGGCAAGGGATGTTGTTTCTAAGTCCCGCATTTCGCCCACAAGAATAATATCCGGGTCTTCCCGCAGGGCTCCGCGCAGGGCGGCGTGGAAAGAAAGGGTATCGCGCCCTACTTCCCGCTGGTTAATAAGGCAGTTATTGGGGGTATGCACAAATTCAACAGGGTCTTCAATGGTGACAATATGGTCACGCCTGTTTTTGTTGGCATGGTCAATAATGGCGGCAAGGGTGGTAGATTTACCACTGCCAGTAGGGCCGGTAACAAGCACAAGACCTTTGGGCAGCATGGCCAAATCTTTCAGCAAGTCTGGCAGGCCAAGGTCGTCAATGGTAAGGATTTTTTGTGGTACTTCCCGGAAAACGGAGGCCACACCGCGTCCTTGGCGGAAATAGTTGCAGCGATAGCGGGCAAGGCCAGGTACTTCATACGCAAAGTCCACATCGCCTGTTTCCTCAAACTGCTTAAGCTTTATTTCAGGTGCAATTTCGTAAAGCATAGAAAGCAACTGCGCGTTCTCAATCACCGGGTGCTTGACTTTAACAATTTCCCCGCGTAAGCGAATCATGGGCACACAACCAGCAGAAAGGTGCAGGTCAGAGCCACCATTTTCATGCAGCATGTGGAAAAAACCATCAATCTTGGCCATGGAACTTTGTCTCCTTCATGTAACAAGAGCATTGGATACGAAAAACATAGCGCTGAATACCATAGAATAATGAGAAACTTACACGGTGTGAATTGTTAGTTTTTTACAAGAAAAAACCCTTCTTGTAAAGGGAGAAAATAGGATGTTGGAAATACCGCTTTTCTTGTTCTTACCCTGGGCTTTTATAGTAGGAATATGCTTAGGAAGCTTTTATGGTGTTTGCATTTCACGTTACTTAGAAGAGCTGTCAATAGGGGGGCGCTCTTTTTGCCCTGCATGCCACAATACACTAAAACCCTGGCACCTTGTACCAATAGCAAGCTATATTTTATTAAGAGGAAAATGCGCATTTTGTAAAGCAAAAATACCTGCTGATACGCTGGTGATGGAACTTGTGAGCGGGCTTTTAGCAATGCTTTTAGCTTGGCACTATGGCCCAAGCTGGGCATTTTTGGCAGCACTGGCCATTGTGGGTGTGCTTACTATTGCTTCCGGGATAGATTTGCAGTCTTTTATTCTGCCGGATATACTTACCATACCCCTTGCCATTGTAGCGTTTCCACTTGCTGTGTGGGTTTTTGGCATGGACTGGCTGGACAGCCTGTTGGGTGCAGTGCTTGGTACAGGCCTGCTACTGGCGGTTATGTGGTTTTTTAAAAGAATGCGCGGTATTGATGGCCTTGGTCTTGGTGATGTAAAGCTTATGATAGGCCTTGGGTTTTTATCTGGGGTAAATGGGCTTTCCTTATTGCTTCTCACGGCATGTTTCAGTGCTTTGTTGCTTGCGTTTATTTGGACACGCGGCAAAGGCAAATACGCGCAGATACCCTTTGGCCCTTTTTTAAGTGTAGGTGGTCTTGTGGCATTGCTTTGGACACCTGCTTGGGTTGACGTACAAATGCGCTTTATAAACGGGCTAATGTAAGGTTTTATACATGGACGCTATTCTTTCTGTACGCGAAGTAACAGAGCGTATAAAATATACGCTGGAAACGCGCTTTCCGTATATATGGGTGCGTGGGGAAGTAGCAAATGTATCGCGTCCACAGTCCGGGCACGTGTATTTTTCTTTAAAAGAGCAGGATGCGTTGCTTGCCTGCATATGGTTTGCGGGGAATCAAAAAAAACAAAAGTTTGACCCTCTCACAGGGGAAGTATGGGAAGATGGCCCCCGGGAAAGCCTGGCTCTTTTGCTGGAAAATGGCCAACAAGTGGAAGTAGCGGGCCGCCTTAGCGTATACGCCGCACGCGGGGGGTACCAGCTTATCGTAGAAACAGGGCAAATGGGTGGCCTTGGTGCGCATTTACTGGCCTTGGAAGCGCTGAAGAAAAAACTGGCTGCCCAGGGCTTTTTTGATACCTCCCGCAAAAGACCCATACCCTTTGCGCCCAAAAGGGTGGCGCTTGTTACAGCAGCCACTGGGGCGGCTGTGCATGACTTTATCCGGGTATCGGGTGAGCGCGGCCTTGGCAGTGAAATACGCCTGTACCCCACACTTGTACAGGGCGCAGAAGCACCAGCGGCTATTGCGCAGGCAATATGCCTGGCAAATACGCCAGAAGCCCATACAGGCAAGCCGTGGGCAGATGTGCTGGTACTCACGCGCGGCGGCGGTTCAGCAGAAGATTTAGCCGCATTTAACGATGAAAAAGTGGCTCGCGCGGTGTTTGAGTCTACCCTGCCGGTGCTTACAGGTATAGGGCATGAGGTAGACAGAAGTCTGGCGGATTTGGTGGCAGATAAAGAGGCCGCAACCCCCAGCCATGCCGCTTTGCAATTATGGCCTTTGCGCACGCAATATGCCCAGCTTTTGGATGAAACAGCGCTGGGGCTGGAACTGGCGTGGGGGCGCTTTTTTGCGTCCAAGCAGGAGGAGCTGGCAAAAGCAAGGCGTGCGTTTGTGCTTTTGTCTCCAGAAGCGCGTTTACAAAACCAAAAATTAGCGCTAAAACAAGTAAGGCGGCGTCTTGAGCAGGCTTTTATCTTTGGTATGCAGCGCAGAGTACAGGCTATGGAAAACATGGCAAGGCGCCTTGCGCTTGCCGGGCCTGCCTGCCTGCAAAAACAACAGTCGCGCTTAGAGTGCGCGGCACTTAAGCTGGAGGCTTTGAGCCCTTTAAGCCCTTTGGAACGTGGCTATGCACTTGTAGAAAGCAAAGGGCATTTTGTACGCTCTGTACTGGATGTAACGCAAGGGCAATCCATACAGGTACGTTTGAAAGATGGCACGCTTGATGCGCGTATAGAGCATTTCCGTTAATAAACGCGAAATGCTCTGACGGCTGCGGGAGCAGACGCCCGCTCCTGAGTAAACCGGGGGAGCAGGCGAAATTTATTTTCGCCTTCACGACAAAGCAAGCGTGTCTTTTGAAAATTATCACAAGATATTGCGATAATTTTCGGATATGATATGATTGCGATTAAAGGAATACAACACTATGCACTACCTACGCATTTTCTCTTTATTTTTTTTCCTCACCCTCATTTTTTCCCATAATGCTTTTGCGGCCCCTGTGCTTAGCGCCCCGGCAGAGGTAAGCCAGGGCAGAGCCTTTGTTGTAAGTATTGAAGACAATGCCCCCTTTGAAGGTACCTTAAGCTGGCGTGGCAAACAAGTGCCAGTAAGTGCCACGCTTGTGCAAAAAGGGGATGATTTAACATGGCAGGCCCAGTGTATGCTGGCAGTGCCAGAAGACGGCAAGGGGGTATTACCTGTTGTATTCCAGCCTGCGCAGTCCTCTGGTCAGGAAAAGCTGGAAGCTTCTGTAGCTGTGCTTTCTGTAAACTGGCCCAAGCAGACATTGCAGGTAGACACCAAATATGTAGAGCCCCCCAAGGAAGTACAGGCGCAGATAGAGCGTGACCGCAAGCGTAACAGCGCGGTTATTGCCACAATAAGCCCGGAAAAAATGTGGGAATTACCCTTTGAGCGCCCCGTAAAAGGCGGTATTAGCAGTGTCTTTGGCGGTCGCCGGGTATTCAACGGCCAAGAACGCGCCCCCCATAAAGGCACAGATATGCGCGGGGCAACAGGCACACCCATTAAAGCCATAGCAGATGGTGTGGTGCGCATAGCAGAACCCCAGTATTTTTCTGGCAATGTGGTGTATGTTGACCACGGGCAAGGGGTAATAAGCCTGTATTGCCACATGTCTGTTATCCGCGTGCAGGAAGGGGACAGGGTTACAAAAGGCCAGGTACTTGGCGATGTAGGGGCAACAGGCCGTGTAACTGGCCCGCATTTACACCTTGGGGTGAATATTTTAGGCGAGGCTGTGGATGCCATGCCACTTTTTGGCAAAGAACTGCTTGTTGTAGGCGGCCCCAGTAAGGAAGACCCCAAACCCCAGCAGGCGCAACCATCAGCAGGCAAAACAAAAAAATAAGCAGCGCAAAAGAGGGGCAGGTCAACATGGCTAAAAAAGAAGAACAAGGCTTTGAAGAGCGCATGGCGCGGCTGGAAGCTATTACCGCGCTTTTGGAAAAAGGCGATACTACTCTGGAAGCCAGTGTAACCCTGTATAAGGAAGGTCTGGCCCATGTAGCTGCCTGTGAGGCCCAGCTTGCCAAAGCAAAGCATGAAATTACCATACTGGCGCAAGATGGCACTATTATGCCATTTGCAGAAAAAACCAGCACCATGTTTTCGGAGGAAGCGTAATGCCAACCCTTATGGAAGCACGCCACGGCCTTATTATAGATACATTGCGGGAAATGACCCAGCGGCCTGCCCCAAGTTCACCATTCCAAGGAGGACAAAGTGGGGAGCATAAATTGCGGGAAGCTATGGGCTACAGCCTGCTTGCCGGTGGCAAAAGGCTGCGGCCTGTTTTGTGCCTTACAAGCGCGGCGCTTATTTGCCGCCACAGGGGCCATGAACATGTGGTAGAGCCGCTTTTACACGCCATTATGCCTTTTGCATGCGCGTTAGAATGTATACACACCTATTCGCTTATACACGATGATTTACCCGCTATGGATAATGACGATATGCGGCGCGGCCAGCCCACCTGTCACAAAAAATTTGGGGAAGCTCAGGCCATTTTGGCAGGGGATGCGCTGTTGACAGACGCCTTTGGCTTTATGGCCTCTCTTGTAGATTTACCCAAGTTTCCGCCCAAGCGTGTGCTTTTGGCTATACAGGAAGTGGCGCATGCTGCTGGCAGCCACGGCATGGTACTGGGGCAGTCTCTGGATATGCTGGGCATTGTCAATTTGGTTATGGACAACAAGGCCCGGCAGGATGCTCTGGCTTCTATGGATGCCCTTAAAACAGGCGCGCTTATTGAAGCTGCCTGTGTTTCCGGGGCCATTTTGGCTGGGGCAGAAAGCGGGCAGGAAACTGACCAGCAGGCTATACGGCGCTTTGCCGCGCATTTTGGCCTAGCTTTTCAAATAAGCGATGATATTTTAGATGTTGTGGGCAAACCAGAACAAACAGGCAAAAGCAGTGGCAAAGACAATGCCCAGAAAAAGGCCACCTGGCCCGCTCTGCTTGGTTTAGAAGCCAGTAAGCGCATGGCGGAACATGCCTGCGCTGAGGCAGAACATGCCTTAGGTCTTTTTGCAGACAGTGAAGACAAAGCCCTGCTTGTAGAGCTTGTGCGGCAACTGCCTAAAAGGAATCATTAAGTTTATCCTATGGAAAACATGCTTGACACTCTCCCCTTCCCCCATGCTGTTAAGGAGCTTTCCTTAGCGGAAAAGCAGGCGCTTGCCCAAGAAGTGCGGGACCGCATTCTGCAGGTGGTTTCACGCAATGGCGGGCATCTTGCGCCTTCCTTGGGTGTGGTGGAACTTACTATTGCCCTTCTTGCTGTTTTTGAAGCGGAAAAAGACCCCATAATATGGGATGTAGGGCATCAAAGCTATCCGTGGAAGCTGTTGACAGGGCGTGCGCAGGA
>CAZPTC010000150.1:0-6264 GCA_964589455.1 uncultured Desulfovibrionaceae bacterium
TATCACGGGCGGCTTTTTCGTCTATAACATCGGGCTTGGGGATAAAGTAGGTTTCTGGGTACAGAAAACCTTCTGCATTGCTGAAAGGTATGCCGTGATGTTTAAGGAATTCGGGGTTATGGATAATATTAATAAAATCTTCAGCTTTGGCAAAACCTTCTTTTTCAAGCAAGGCGGCAACTTCCCACCAGGTAAGGCCTTCTCGTATGGTAAGGCGGTAAAGCATGGCTTTGCCTGTGACAATTTCTTCCAGAACGCGCTCTGGCAGCCAACTGGTATTCAGCAGAAAACGGCCTGCCTGTAGCTGGGTATCTTGCTGTTTTATACGCACAAGTATTTTAAAGCGCAGAGCATCTGTCACAAGGCCAAGCTCTTCCAGTTTGCGGGTAATTTGGCTAAGGTTTTCACCGGGCTGTATTTCTAAAGTGCGGCTTTCACCTTTTTCGGCTACTTGGGGGGGGGTATTCAGGAAGGTGCGGGCATCGTAGTACAGGTAGGCCCCAAGGATAATCCCACACAGGAGGAACAGAGAAAAGAAGATACGGAAAACTTTTTTCATGGCTGGGCATTGGGTAGGGTTGTATGGGATGTTTGCTTGGAAAAGGCTGGCTGGGGCAGGGGAGCTGGCAGAGTGGGGGCAGAAAGAAAGGATTCCAATATGCGCACGGCTGCTTGCTGGTCTACAACAGTTTTGGCTTTTGCAAGGGAAAGGCCGCATTCGCGCAGGTCTTGTTCCGCTTCAAAGCTGGAAAGCACTTCATTGATAAGGTACACGGGCTGGGTAACGCGGCGTGTAAGGCTTTGGGCAAAATTACGGGCTTCTCTGGTGGCCAGACACTCCGCACCATCCTGATGCAGGGGTAAACCCACAAGCAGGGCGGCAGGGGCTTCTTTTTCAATAAGCGCGCAAATGGAGAGAAAAAACTGTTCTCGGCTTTCTTTTTTCAGGGTGCAAAGGGGATAGGCCATATTGCCTTCAGGGTCAGTGCGGGCAACACCTACGCGCTTTGTGCCATAGTCAAAGGCAAGTATTTTTCCAATATTGGGCATGGCTAGTGGATATAGGACTGGAAGACCATATCAATACATTTTGTGCCAAGGATAAGCAAGAGCAAGGCATAAAGGCCGGCCAGCACATCGTCCAGCATAATGCCCAGACCTTTGGGAAAGGTATCTTGTGCCCAGCGCACAGGCCACGGCTTAAGAATATCAAAAAACCGGAAAAGCGCAAAGGGTATAAGTAGCGCCACATAGGTACTAAAAATGGTGGGGGCTGTAAAAATGGTGGTGGGCAGAAAAAGGGAAATAGCAACCCATTGGCCAACCACTTCATCTATCACTACGCTGCCGGGGTCAGTTTTGCCCAAAATTTGCTCTGCGCGTGTGCCCACATAAGTGCCAATAAAAAAAAGGACTACCAGCACAAGGGCGCGTAAAGTCAGGGAGAGGGGCAAAAAAAGAAAGGGTGCAAGTGCAATAGCCCCAAGGGAGCCCATAGTGCCAGGGGCAACAGGGCTAAGACCACAAGGCCAAAACTGTGCAAGCGCAAGGCAGGCGGTATCTGCAAAAGGGCGCGGGGTACTGGCTTGCTTGTGTTTTGTGTGTATGGGGGAGGCTGGCATGGTTATTTTAAGGTTTTCCCAACGGAAAAGGCTCTGGCAAGAAAGGGACCAAGGGAAAAGTATTCGCGCGTAAGGGGGCTGAAAAGAATGGGCTTAATGGCCTGGGGCATGGGTAAACCTTCTGGTGAAAGCATGGAAGGGGCAACCTTTATATCCATAACCTCCCCCACAAACTGGGTATGGGAGCCTATTTCCAAGGTATGACGCAAAGCCATTTCCAACACCACTGGGCACTCAGCAATATACGGGGTATCTACATGCTCTGCAGTAACAGGTGTCCATTGCAGACGCTGAAATTTATGGGCTTTTTCCACTTCTTTATTTTCTTCTTTGGAAGGAGCGCCAGTAATAATGCCCGCTAAATCTGCCTTGGCTACCTGGTTTTCATCTGGCAGGTTTATGGTAAAAGCTTTACGCTCCAGTATGGCATGGTGCGTCCATGTGGCGCGGCGCAAGGAAACGGCTACACAAGGCGGCTGGGAGGCACAAATACCACCCCATGCAGCAGTCATAATATTGGGCCTGTCAAACTCATCATAAACCCCAACAATCAGTACGGGGGCAGGGAGCAGAAAGGGGTGAGCGCCTATGGAGGTAAGCATATACCCTCGGTAAGTTGTAGTTAAAAGACATAGCCCCAAAAAATGAAAACCACAAGCTAGCTTTTGGGGGGTAATGGCAAAGGCTGATTAACAGTAGGTCTGCCAGGTATTTCTGCTACTTTTTCAGCAAGGGCCATGATGGTGTTGGCATAGATGTTAAGGTTATTATAGCGCTTGAGTATTTTACGCCTGTCAGCGATAGAGGTAGTGTTTGCATTCCAGCCATGCTTGGATAAGTAGCGGGAAAGGCTGAAAATGGCATCCGCCGGGTTAAAAAGGTCTATAATAGCATCGCCATTGCCGTCATCCGCGTAAGGTTCCAAGTTGGAGGGCATAAACTGGCAAAGGCCAACTGCTCCGTAGAAGGAACTGGGCATTTGCAAGGGGTCTATGCCATTTTTTACGCTGTACCGTATAAGGGCGCGCAGTTCGTTATAAGCCCAGTTAGACTTATCCTGCATACGCTCGCTAACCCAGTCCATACGCTGGTCTACACCAGGCAGCTTAACAAGCCAGTCTGGTATGGCTTCCGGGCTGGTAGAGGCGGCCATGCTTGCCAGTATTTCAAACGCATTGTCTTTGCCTAAGTAGTCTCCCAGTCGTGTTTCTACAAACAAGAGGGCAACGGCTATTTCTTTGGGCACATTGTATTTTGCTTCAGCAGCTTCAAAGTATTCTGCGTAGGTGTTAAGGAAATTGCGGCAGCGGCGTGCATTGGCATCTGTGACAACGCCTTTATACCAGGGCTTGGGAATGGCAGAAGTTGTTGGCTCATTATCCTGCTGGGTGGGTTTTTTTGGCTTGCGGATAAAGGCACTGGTATATAACTCTTCCACTTTACGGCCCATAGGCTCTTGGGAGGGAACAGGGCCAAGGCGCACAAACAGGTATTCAATATCCGGGCCTTCAATACCATCCGCTGCAAGGCGGGTTAAAAGCGGCAACCATGCTTCGGATAAATTTAAATCCACCGCTGGGATAATAATTTCTTCCTGTGAAACCAGGTTTTGCTCTTGTACTTGCGGGGCTGGCAATGTCGCTACCTGTATAGGCTGTTCACGTGCGCAGGACCCCATAGCAAAAAAAATGGGCAGAGCAAGCAAGAGGCGGAAGAAAGAAAATTTGGTCATACAATCCCTCATGTTTTTTGAAGGGTCCAGGCAACCCTGCCCAAAAGACACTCAAACAGGGTAGAAAGCGGCCACAGAGTTTGGGGCAGGGGCAAACCTTCTAAAGAAAGGAAGAAGGTACCAAACTCCTTTGTTTGCACAGGGCGCCTAAAGATAACCCCTTCATGGGGCATACAAAAAGCGTAAAGCAGACCAGACTGCAAAGACCTGCTTTTTGTGTCTACCCCCATAAATGCGCCATGCTGTATAGCGGGTGCCAGTGTATAGGTATCTATTTGAAAAATATGGATGCCTTCCATGGCAAAATAACGCGGGAGACATATTTCCATTTTTTTCACAAAGCAGGGTTTACTGACAGGCCCTTTGTATAACGTACTAAAAACAGGTAAAAGTACTGTTTCTGTGAGTGCGGTTGCTGTAAGGGCTTCATGGGAGGTAAATCCATGCCATTCATGATTTCCATCTTGCTGAACACCTGTGCCGTGGTCTATGGTCTTGGGTGTTTCTTCCTGCAAAGGGTTTGTAGGGAAAGAAGCATAGGAGAAATCCAGTGTTTCTAATGGGTAAGGATCCCTGGGCTGTGGGGGGGAAGCAAGCAGGGTTTTAAGAAAAGCGGACGAAGCAGCAGGTTGCTCAGAAAGCGTTTGTTCAGGGGCTTTTTCCTGGGCAGATTTCAGATATTTGGGGCCTTCCTGGTAGCGCAGCCAATCGGGATTCAGGCCATACTTATCGTATAGCTTAATAAACCAGTCCGCAGGGATAGAGTCCCTTTTTTTCGCATCCGAAATTGTGGACTGGCTTATTTCAAGCGCAAGAGCAAGTTCATTTTGGGTGCGAGCGCCTAGTGCTTGAAGTATCCGCGTGTATACATCTGAAAACACAAAAGTCCTGTTGCTTTTGTCCGCTTCTATCATTGCAGGGGGGTTAATATGGGGTTATCCGGGGTAATAAGAATGCGCGTATTATTCCCCAGAGCTTTACGCATTGCTTCTAAGCCTCTGTTGAATGTGAAAAAGTCTGGTGCCTGGGAAAATGCGTCCGCAAAAATGCGGGCAGCCCCTGCATCACCTTCACCACGCAGTATTTGCGCATTTCTGTTGGCATCTGCCATAATAATTGCACGCTCTTTGTCTGCCTCAGAGCGTATTTTTGCAGACTCTTCTTCCCCTTCAGAGCGGTATTGCGTAGCCTGGCGTTCACGTTCTGCACGCATACGTTCAAATATTGCGCGTTGGTTTTCGGCAGGCAGGTCTGTGCGTTTAATGCGCACGTCTATCACTTCTATACCAAACTCTTTCAGTTGGTTAGAAGCCTGCTGCGTAACAGACTCCATAATGTTAGAGCGGTTAGAAGATACCACTTCAGTAAGTGTATGGCGGCCAACGTGGGCGCGAAGCTGGGAATATACCACAGCGTCTAAGCGGCCTTGGGCATTAGGAATAGAGCGCACAGTGCGGTAAAAAAGCAGGGGATCTACTATGCGCCACCGCGCGTAGTTATCAAGTACAATGGTTTTTTTATCGCTGGTAAGGGCTTCTGCCGGGCGTGCGTCGTAGTCCAGTATGCGGGCATCAAAATACAGCACTTGCTGTATAAAGGGCAGTTTTATATGCAGACCGGGGCCATACACTCTATCTGTGGGATTACCAAGCTGTACAATAATGGCTTTTTCTGTTTGTTGGACAATAAACACGCTTTGTGTTGCCAAGAACCCAAGCACAACAAGGGTTACAAGGAGTATTTTGGTTTTTTTAGACATTTATTTCCCTCCCCTGCCAGTTGATTGCGGTATGGCTACAGGTGCCTGCGCAGGATTAAGAGCAGGCGCAGGGGCGGTTTGGGTTGGCGCAGGGGCAGCCTGGGGTGCAGCAAAGCCGCCAATAGAAAGCAGTGGTACAGCATTCCCAGCCAAGTTTTCTGGCAGAATAATTTTTTCCATGCCAGGCCTGCTGTATATTTCTTCTAGTGTTTCATACAGTAAACGCTGTTTGGTAATATCGGGTGCTTTTTGGTATTCTTCCCATACGGAAAGGAAACGTCTTGCATCACCATCTGCACTGAGCAGGCGGCTTTGCTTATACGCTTCTGCCTGGTTAAGCATTTCTGCGGCCATACCGCGAGCCTTAGGGATAAGTTCATTCCTGTAGGCACCGGCCTGGTTTTTAATACGCTCTTTATCTTCACGGGCGCTTGCAACGTCTTTAAAGGCATCGCTTACATCACGCGGGGGTTGCACGTCTTGCATCTGCACAGCAACAACCTGTACCCCAAGCTGGTAACTATCCAGAATGGTTTGCAAAAGTGTTGTTACGTCATTTTGTATTTGGGTTTTACCGTCAGTCAGGGCAGCATCAATGGCATTGTTGCCAATAACTTCCCGCATGGCTGCTTCGCCCGCTTTTTTAACCACAGCATCTGGCTGGGTGACATTAAAAAGGTAGTCTACCGCGCCATCTGGTTTAATGTGGTATTGTATGCTAAACTGGACGTTAACAATATTTTCGTCCCCTGTAAGCATAGCGGATTCTTCATCCACAGGCTGGAAGCGCCCTTGCTGGAAGGTGGCCCCACCAGTCATATTTTGTGAACGGAAGCCCACTTCAATCTGGCGGATTTGTGAAACCTTAGGCTTGTATACTTCTTCAATAGGGTATGGCCAGTGATAGTGCGGGCCAGCCCCTGTTGTGTACACATATTTGCCAAAGCGCAGTACAACACCTGCTTCATCTGGTTGCACAATATATATACCGGATAATAGCCAAATAGCCACCACCCCAAGTACAAGCCATTTTGCACCAGGCACTTTTACGCCTTTAAACTTGTCTATAGGATTTTGGCCGCGATTTTGCCCGGCATTTTGGTTGTTAGCTGACGGTTTTTTGGGTTCTGGGGGCACTGGGCCACCCTGCC
>CAZPTC010000151.1:0-6255 GCA_964589455.1 uncultured Desulfovibrionaceae bacterium
AGGTCGGGCTTTGCCCGCCGAAGCGTGAGGCCGTACCCCACAGGACGTGGGGTCGGCCGTCATCTATCCTGTCACACAAAAAGGTACTCCCCCTTCCCCCAATCTTCATCACGCTACATAATCGCCGCGGATGAATTTGAATTTTTCGGTAGTGGCGAGGATATCCATTTCATTGATGATACCGGCTAAGGCTTCATCGTGTGGCAGGGCAGCGAGGCCGGACTTAGCGTTTTTGAGGGTCTGGTCCATACCCATAAGGGCATTCCAGGCGCTTTTAAGGCCATCGTCTGTGTTTTGGGACTCCAGGGATTGGGAATAGTCTTCCAAGCCGCTGAAGAAGGTATCTACTTCTGCCATGACCTGTTTAAAAACTTCCACCTGGGCATTAAGCTTTTCCACTTCGCTAAGGGGTGCTGTGGGAGCAGCGGGGGTAGCGGACTGGAGGGCATTAAGGGCG
Organism: uncultured Desulfovibrionaceae bacterium; assembly: GCA_964589455.1. GTDB lineage: Bacteria > Desulfobacterota > Desulfovibrionia > Desulfovibrionales > Desulfovibrionaceae > CAZPTC01. The sequence goes on from CAZPTC010000151.1 coordinate 458, forward strand.
GCAAGATTTTTCAGGGGGTCAGAGTCCTGGGTAGTTTGGGAGAGGGTTTGGGAAAATATTTCCTGGAAGTTTCCTCCTTGGCTAGGGGTTGGTTTGACGGATTCTGCAGGAACGGTGCCATTTAGGCGGTCAATTGGGTGGATGGTATTCATAAAGCCTCCACATTGCTTTGCCTTGCTTAAGCAAAAACCTTGCCAGAAGGAAACACAAATGCGCTAAAAAAGTGCAGGGTAAGGGGGTATTATTCTAACCCCGTGATGCTGTTACGGATTTTGACTAAAATTTCTTTCACAATGGGGATATCAAAGTTATCTATCGCTTCTTCAAGGTCTTTAATATAGGTAGCGGCGGGGGTATGGGCTGCCTCGGTAGTCAATTCCTGCAGGGTATCCATAACAAGTACCCAGTCGCTTTCCAGGGCAATTTCCAAAACGTGGATATGCAGAAGTATACCTTGGGCATCTTCTGCGCCAAGGGGGGTATTGGTATCCTGGTTTTCCTCTGAAGCGGAGGCAGCGTTGACGGGAATAAGGGGGGTACCAGTTTCCTGTGCCACGCATTTAAGGGCTTCTGCCAGTTCTTCGCTGAGCAAGGGGAAAAGCTCATCTGCGGGGTTATGGTCTTTAAGGGCTTTTTCAATTTGCTCTGCAATTTTGGAAAGGGGGAACATGCCCAGGGAGGCGGTAACGCCTTTAATGGTGTGGGCAAGGCGCACGGGCAATTCCTGGTCGCCCATGGCGGCGGCAATAAGGATGTCTTTATCCACAGTCTGGTAGGTATCGCGGAATTTAAGCAGGAGTTTGGTGTACAGGGAGCGGTTGCCGCCTACACTTTCCAAACCGGCTACTGGTTCCAGAATGTGCAAATTGGGGAAATGGGGCGAAAATGGATACTCGCGGGCTGGGTCTGCATCCACGGGGGCAATAACAGGGACAATGGGGGCAACTGCAGATGGGATAAGCGGGCGGGACTGGCGCAGGGTATTGAGGTCTAAGTCCAACCCTATTTCCAAATCCTGCGCTTGCGAAGGTTCTGGGCGTTGATGCAGGTTTTGGAGTACGCGGGCTGCGTTATCTTTGCCTGATTGGCTGCCTTCACCCTTAAGGGGAACTATCCATTTTATGAGGGTTTGGACAAGTTCTGTGGGGTCAAGGGGTTTGGTAATATGGTCATTCATGCCGGAGGCAAGGCTTTTTTCTCTGTCACTGGACTGTGTATGCGCGGTCATGGCCACAATAGGCGGATTTTTCGCAAAGTCAGGCATGGCGCGTATGGTACGGGTGGCTTCCAGCCCGTCCATAACAGGCATTTGTATATCCATAAAAACAAGGTCATAAGGGGCTTTGCGTACAGCAGTAACGGCCTCTTCTCCATTGGCGGCAAGGGTAACACGCACGCCTGCATCTTCCAGCAAGGCAGTGGCAATTTCCTGGTTAATATCATTATCTTCTACAAGAAGGATAGAAGCACCCTGGATGTGGGCCAGCTTGTCGGCATCGCTTTCCTGAGCAGGCATAGGCGCTTCTTCCGGTAAGGATATGGAGAGGGCGGGGCGGGGCGGGATAAGATGCCCGGCCAAACTTTCAATGGCTTCTTCTGCGTCTCTGGCTTCAGCCCATACAATTTTGTAGGCTTCCTCTACTGCTGGCTGCTTGGATAAGGGGATGCTATCAGCGTTATTGGCGTCTACGGTAGCTTTTTCAAGACGCACAGAAAAATAAAAGGTACTGCCTGCACCCACAGCACTTTCTACCCAAATATGGCCGCCCATAAGCTCTGCCAGACGTTTGGCAATAATGAGGCCAAGGCCAGTGCCGCCAAAGCGGCGAGTGGAAGATTCATCCGCCTGGGTAAAGGGCTGGAAAAGGCGCCTGATATTTTCCTGGCTAATGCCAATACCTGTATCGCGCACCCAGAATAGGACATAAAGGTTTGTCTGCTCACGGGAAAGCACTTCCCCGTGCAGTTGCACACTGCCTTTTTCAGTAAATTTTATGGCATTGTGGACAAGGTTGCTGAGGATTTGCTCAATACGCGCGGCATCTCCCATAAGGGAGGTTTCCAGCTCTGACTCTGCTGTAAAGAAAAGTTCCAGGCCTTTTTGCGCGGCACGGGTTATGTAACTTTGGGTAAGGGTATCTAAAAGGCGGGCTGGCGCAAATATGGATTTATGTATTTCTAAGGTATGCGATTCAATTTTGGAAAAGTCCAAAATATCGTTAATAATACCCAGCAGATTTTGTGCGGAAAAGTGTATTTTCGTAAGATAATTGTGCTGCTTGGGGGTAAGGTCTGTTTGCATGCATAAATAGCCCATACCCAAAATGGCATTCATGGGGGTGCGTATTTCATGGCTGATACGCGCAAGGAAGTTACTTTGGGTCTGGGCGGCTTCTTCTGCAATATTAAGGGCTTCTCTGTAGGCCTTTTCTGAGCTTTTTATATCAGTAACATCCACAAGCCAGAAAAGGATGGCAGGGCTGCCGTCTTCTTCTGTATTAAGGGCAGTAAGGTATATTTCCCGCACTTCCTTGCCCGGGCCATACATTTGCGTAGCGTAGTCCTGCACAAGCTCTTCTTGTTGTAGTTTGGCGCTTATGGCAAGGTAATCAGACACGCGCACAAAGGTGGATTTTAAGCGTTCCCCCACATGCAGGTTAACCAGGTTTGCCAGACACGGGTTGGCAGAAATAACGGTGTCATCCCGCACAATAGCCATCCCAATGGGGCTGGCGTCTAAAAGAATTTGCAGACGGGCACGTTCTGCCAAAATGGCTGTTTCGGCACTTTTTGCAGACTGAAGATTGTGGATGGTGCCAAAAATGGCGTGTCTTGCACCATACGCCACACGCACAAGGGTAAGGCTACAGGGGCAAAGCGTTTCATCATGCAGGCGGAAGTAAATTTCCTGCTTGTCATACCCGCTGGAACTGGCAAGAAGGAGGGATGCGTAGAAAAGCTCTCTGGAATTATCGCCATTAGGCTGGTATTCTGGCAAAAAATGGTCGCTGAAGTCTTGTTGCAAACCTGTAAGAGAATCTGCCTGGAAAAGTTTAAGGGCCGCATCATTGGCGTCTATAATGCTGTATTTTTCATTAAACAGCACATAGCCATCCATAGAGTTTTCAAAAACAGCCTTGCGCAGGCCTTTTTGCAACTGTTCTTCCGAAATATCGTGGAAACTCAGCACACCCCCAACAGGTACACCGTCTTTCATCATGGGGGTTGTGCGCACAAATACCGTAACAGGTTTACCGCTTTTTGCCCAAAAGACAGTTTCTTCTATAGAAATTTTGCCACCTACAATAAGCGCGTTATACACAGGGCATTCTTCTCTGGGGAAGGGGCTGCCATCCGGGTAGGCGTAGTGCACAGTTTCATGCAGGGGCAGGTTAAGCAGCTCCCCTGCTTCATAGCCAAGCATTTCATCTGCCTGGGTATTGGTAAACAGGATGTATTCATCCAGTGTTATACCAATTATCCCTTCACTGACAGACTGGAGAATAATACTATTAAGGTCAATAGCGTCTTTCCAGGCTTCTGTGCGGGAATGGATAACATTTTCTAACTGGTCTTTATACGAAAGCAGTTCTTGTTGCACTGCTTGTGATTGCTCATTTTTCTGGGTTAATACGGTCTCCAGCCTATCCCTTTTTCGGCGCTGGTAGATAAAACACAAGCTGAAGCAAAAAAAGAGCGCAAGCAAAATGCCACCCAAAATGCCATGCAGTTGCCAGCGCGCTGTAAACAGCGCTAAAAGCATACCACAGAGAACCAAAATTGTGGCGATGTAAAATGCGGTGAGAAAAATTTTCTGCTGTGTTTTTTCTTGCATACAAGCCCGCGTGTCTTATTGAAAACCCTTCTTTAAGCAATAGCATAAGAAAACAGAAAGCACAAGTATTGCCTATTTCAAGCGCTGCGGGATGTTGCAGACAAAAAGGGCCGCTTAACGGCCCTTGGTTTGCTGACAAAGTCAATCAGCAAAAAAATACCATGTATACGCTATGCCCCGTGGCATTTTTTATACTTTTTACCACTGCCACAGGGGCAGGGGTCATTACGGCCTACTTTTGGGGCTTCCACCGCTGCCGCATGGGAATTCCCTGCCGTGTTATTATTTTGCACAAATGACTGCTCCCTGTGGCGCAAATTAAGCCCGGCAGATTCTGCCGCAGGTTGCGCTGGGGGCAATGTACTGGCAAGGGGGGCATGGGAGGCGGCGGGAACATCATGCGTAGGGGCAGCAGAGGCTGAGGCTTCGCTTTCAGAGCCTTCCACAGGCTGTGCTTGCACACGTATATGGGTAAGGCTGCGCACAGAGCCTTCGTACACGCGATCCAGCATCTCCTGGAACAGATCAAAACCTTCTTTTTTGTATTCCAGTTTGGGGTCACGCTGGGCATAGCCGCGCAGGCCAATACCTTCGCGCAGGTAATCCATATTACGCAAATGCTCTTTCCATGCGCGGTCTAAAGATTCCAAAAGGAAGAAGCGTGTTATTTCATCGTACACACTGGGCGCATCTTCTTTCAAATTTTCGTAAATAGAAAGTATGGCAGCGCGGGCTTCTTCTTCCGCAGGGGGGTCGCTTTCCGGGGTAAGGCTGGGCAAAGCGCGGGCTAAGTTACATACTTCTAAAAGGCGCGCCATAATGGCAGATTTGTCTTCCGCGCTTACCTTCTGCTTGGGGTCTGCAATGGGGGCGTAAATATTTTCCAGCACATTGTCTGTAAACTCTGCCAGCACAGTATCACTGGCTTCCATAAGCATGACATCGCGGCGCAGGCCGTAAATGGCTTCCCGTTGCTGGTTCATAACATTGTCATAATCCAGCAGGGTTTTGCGTATGTCAAAGTTATGGGCTTCCACACGTTTTTGGGCGCTTTCAATAGCTTTGGAAACCATACTGTTTTCAATAGGTTCCCCTTCTTCCATACCCAGTTTGCCCATAAGGTTAGAAATGCGCTCTGAACCAAAAATGCGCATAAGATTATCTTCCAGTGAAAGATAAAAGCGGGAAGAACCAGGGTCACCCTGACGGCCGGAACGGCCACGCAACTGGTTATCAATACGGCGGCTTTCGTGACGCTCTGTACCTAAAATATGCAAGCCACCCAGTTCGCGCACACCTTCACCCAGCACAATGTCTGTGCCGCGGCCTGCCATGTTGGTGGCAATGGTGACATTACCCTTTTGACCAGCCTGGGCAATAATGGCGGCTTCTTCTGCGTGGTGTTTGGCGTTAAGCACCTGGTGGGGTATGCGCTCTTTTTTGAGCATGGAAGAAATAAGCTCTGAATTTTCAATAGAAATAGTGCCCACCAGCACAGGCTGGCCTGTGGCATAAAATTCTTTAATGGCCATAACAATGGCATCAAACTTTTCACGCTGGGTACGGTAAATAGAATCCGGGTGGTCTTTACGCACCATAGGCTTGTGGGGAGGAATGGAAATAGTTTCCAAACCATAAATTTGCTGGAATTCTACAGCTTCTGTCTGGGCTGTACCCGTCATACCAGAAAGCTTGGCGTACATGCGGAAATAGTTTTGGAAGGTAATGGAGGCAAGGGTTTGGTTTTCTGCCTCTACCTTTACGCGCTCCTTGGCTTCCAAGGCTTGGTGCAGGCCATCCCCAAAGCGGCGGCCAGGCATAAGGCGGCCTGTAAATTCATCTACAATAAGCACTTTATCTTCTTCATTCACAATATAGTCCACATCGCGCTTATAAGCATGGTGAGCTTTGAGTGATTGGTGAATGTGGTGCTGGAAGCTGATATTATTGGGGTCAAACAAAT
>CAZPTC010000152.1:0-5510 GCA_964589455.1 uncultured Desulfovibrionaceae bacterium
TAAAAAGTTTTTTTGGGAAAAGGGAGGGGTTTGGGGAGGGGAAAACCTTTTTTGTGAACAAAAAAGGTTTTCCCCTCCCCAAAAATCTTTCTTTCATCCACCCAAGTAGGCTTCTTTTACTTTGGGGTTGTTCAGCATTTCTTTGCCTGGGCCTTCCAGCACCACAGTGCCCACTTCTAAAATATAGGCGTAATCTGCAATAGAAAGGGCCGCAAAGGCGTTTTGTTCTACAAGCAGTACAGTTTTACCTTCCTGGTTCACTTTAAGGATAATATTAAAAATATCTTTTACCAGAAGGGGGGCAAGGCCAAGGGAGGGTTCGTCCAGCATAACAAGGTCTGGGCGGCTCATAAGGGCGCGGCCCACGGCCAGCATTTGCTGTTCGCCACCAGAGAGGGTGCCGCCTTTTTGCCAACTGCGTTCAGAAAGGCGCGGGAAAAGGTGGTAGACCATTTCAATGTCGCGCTGTATGCCGTCTTTGTCATTACGGCACCAGGCACCAAGGGTAAGGTTTTCCACAACTGTAAGGTGGGGCAGTATACGGCGGCCTTCCGGGCTCATGGCAATGCCGTGGCGCACCATATTTTCTGGGGCTTGGCCAAGCAGGGAAATGGGGGCATCGCCCTGGCGGCGGGCAAAGCGTATGGAACCGCTGGCACCTTTCACAAGGCCGGCAATGGAGCGCATAACACTGCTTTTGCCAGCACCATTGGCGCCAATAAGGGTGACAATGCTGCCGCGCGGGATATCCATAGAAATGCCTTTAACCGCGTGTATACCGCCGTAGTGGACATGCAGGTCGCGTATTTCCAACATGGGAATGTGTTTTTCCTGTGTGTTATGCATAGGTAATGTCTTCTCCCAGGTAGGCTTCAATAACGCGGGGGTTGGTGCGTATGGCTTCCGCATTGCCGTTGGCAATGAGCATACCGTATTCTAATACCCAAATATGTTCGCATACGCCCATAACGACTTTCATGTCATGCTCAATAAGCAGTATGGTAAGGCCAAACTCGTCCCGTATGCGGCGGATAAAGTGCATAAGCTCCATGCTTTCCTGTGGGTTCATGCCGGCTGCGGGTTCGTCCAAAAGAAGGAAGGAGGGGCGGGTGGCAAGGGCGCGGGCAATTTCCAGGCGGCGCTGGGCACCATACGGCAGGGAAGTGGCCATTTCATCCGCGTGGGAAAGCAGGCCCAGTTTGTCTAAAAGATCCAGAGAATTTTTGCGGATTTCCTTTTCTTCTCTGTGGCTTTGGGGCAGGCAGAGCATGGCACTCATCCAGCCGGTTTTTTGGCGCACATGCTGGCCTACCATAACATTTTGCAGGGCAGTGCCATTTTGGAAAAGGCGGATATTCTGGAAAGTGCGGGCCATACCCAGCTTGCATACATTGTGGGGTTTAGTGCCGCGTATGTTTTTGCCGTTAAAAACAATGCTGCCTTCCTGCGGGGTATAAAAGCCGGATATAACATTAAACACGGTTGTTTTACCCGCGCCATTGGGGCCAATAAGGCCGACAATGCCGTCTTGTGGTACATGCAGATCAAGGCTGTTAACGGCCGTAATGCCGCCAAAACGCATGGTGACATTTTCCAGGGTAAGAATGTTTTCAGACATTATTTACCCCTCCATGTGCGGATAGGATGGCGCAGGAAGCCGCGTATGCCGTCCCATGTCAGTTCGCGCATACCCATAATGCCTTCTCGCCTGTACAGGATAAGGCCAAGCAGGATAAGGGAGAATACCACCATGCGCATACCAGGCACACCGGGATAAGACAGGGGGCCAAGAGACATGGGTTCTTCCACAAAGCGCAGCCATTCAAGCAAAATGGTGATAATAATGGCGCCAATAACACTGCCTGTAAGAGAACCTAAGCCGCCTGCAACAACAATCATAAGAATATTGAAGGTAAGCAGGAAGTTGAACATTTTGGGGTCAATGGTGGTGAGTAGGTTACCAAGCAGCGCGCCGCCAATACCGGCCAAAAATGCGCCCATGCAGAAGGAAAAAAGCTTGGCGCGGAACACGTTTACACCCATAACCTGGGCCGCTATTTCATCGTCCCGCACAGCTTTAAGCGTGTTGCCAAAATTACTTCGCAAAAGCAAAATAAGACCTGCAAGGACAAGGAAAAGCCAGATATAGTTTGTCCATAAATTGGCATAAGGGGGCAGGCCTTTAATGCCAAGGGAACCATTGGTAATGGGGGTAAGGTTCATAATGAACACACGGATAATTTCTGCAAAGCCAAGGGTGGCAATGCCAAGGTAGTCGCCACCAAGGCGCAGCACGGGTACCCCAATAAACAGGGCAAAAATGGCGGCAAAAGCCCCGCCCAAAAGCACAGAAATCCAAAAAGGGGTTTGCAGTACGCTAAAGGGCCAAATAATGGGGTCAATAAGCCACATCATTTCTTTTTGGGCAGGGGAAAGCACGCATAGGGCAGAAACGTATGCTCCAATAGCCATAAAGCCCGCGTGCCCCAAAGAAAACATGCCAGTAAAGCCATAAATAAGGTTAAGGGAAAGGGCTAAAATGGCGTACACAGCAATAAGGTTGAGTATTTGTTTGTGGTAGGCATTCATGCCATCTGGCAAAAAGGGCAGGGAGAGGGTTTTTTGCATACCGCCATCTGCCCACCAGAGGAACAGCCCAAAAACCCCAAGCGCTACAATGGTAAGGATAATATTAAGGGGAGATTTTTTGGCAGGGGCCGCTTTTTCTGGTATGGGGGCTGTGGAAAAAACGCTTTCTTTGTTCATATTTTTTCCTCCTGCTTTTCCCCAAACAGACCAGTTGGCTTCACAAGCAGAATAACCACAAGCAGAATGAAGGCAAAAGCATCGCGGTAGCCAGAAAGGGAGGGCATAAAGGCTACAGTCATAATTTCAATAAAACCTAAAAGCAGGCCACCCACAACGGCCCCCTGTATGGAGCCAATGCCCCCAAACACGGCGGCAATAAAGGCTTTAAAGCCGGGTATAACACCCATATAGGGTTGCACAGCAGGGTAGCGTAAGGCCCACATAATACCAGAGGCGGCTGCTAGGGCAGAGCCTATGCCAAAGGTAAGGGCAATAATTTTGTTAACAGAAACCCCAAGAAGGCGTGTAGTTTCAATATCTTTAGAAATAGCGCGCATGGCAAGGCCAGGCTTTGTGCGGTATACAATCCACAAAAGTACACAAACAAGAACAGCCGTGACAATAGGCACAATAAGGGTAAGGGGCATAAGGCGCACACCACCCACTGTGAAGACTGTGACCAGCCATTCTGGTTGTTGTATAGCTTTGGGGGAACCGGAGAAAATAACAACAGCCAGACTTTCCAAGAAAAAAGAAACGGCAATGGCGCTGATAAGGGCAGAGATACGCGGTGCTTCCCGTAAGGGTTTGTAGGCCACTTGGTCTACTAAAATACCCACAAGGCTGGCACCTGCAATGGCAATAGCAATGGCCACGGGCCAGGGCAGGGTAAGGGCGGCTGTTGCGTAGAACACAAAATACGCCCCCAGCATAAGAATATCACCGTGCGCAAAATTTATAAGGCGCAAAATGCCGTACACCATGGTGTAGCCAATGGCCACAAGGCCGTAGAGCGAACCAAGTGTGAGCGCATTAAAAAAGTGCTGGAAAAAGTTGTCCAATGACATAGGCCTTCCAGGGTTTGGGGTGAGAACAAAACGGCGCAAACCCCAACGGGGTTTGTTATTAGTCAGGCAGGACGGCGCAAAGCGCCGTCCTGCCACATATCAACTAGCAGTGTAAATCTTACAGAGCAGGCTTAACTTCGCCAAGGTAAAGACGCTTGCCGTCTTTGTACTGGATAATACCCACGGGCAGTTCTGCGTCGTGGGTTGCGTTCATGGTCAAGAGGCCAAGAGCAGTGGGCAGGTCTTTGGTTTCAGCAAGGGCCTTGGTGATGGCTTCAGGATCAGTGCTGCCGGCGCGGGTAATGGCGTCCTTAAGAATAAGATAGCAGTTGTAGCCCAGGGCAGAGTTCACGTTGGGGTCTTTGCCAGGGTAAGTGGCTTTCCAGGCTTCGGTAAAGGCCTTGGCTTCAGCACCCATAGTGGTCATGGTAAGGTCATAGGGGAATGTGGTATGCAGGAAGCCTTCCACAGCGTTGCCGCCAATGGTAAGGGTATCTGGGTTATCCATTGCATCTGCACCCATGAAAATAAACTTGGCACCCAGTTCGCGGCCTTGCTTCATGATAATGGCACCTTCTGCAAAGTAGGCGGGCATGAAGACAATGTCTGGCTGCTTGCTGATGATTTCGGTAAGCTGGGCGGTGAAGTCCTGGTCGCCAGAGCTGTACTTCATATCGGCCACAATTTCGCCACCAAGCTTGGTGAAGGAGTCTTTGAAGAACTTGGAAAGGCCCACGGAGTAGTCAGAGGCCACGTCCATAAGAATGGCGGCTTTTTTGAAGCCCAGGTTTTGGAAGGCATACGTGGCTGCTGCGGCACCTTGGTAGGGGTCAATAAAGCAGGCGCGGAAATAATATTTTTTGCCTTGTGTTACCAGGGGGTTGGTGCAGGAAGTACCAATAACAGGTACGCCGGCGCGTTCTGCAATTTCACCGCCAGCAAGGGCAAGGGAGGAACCGTAGGTGCCAATAATGGCCACAACCTTGTCACGCTCAATAAGGCGTTGCACGGCGTTGGCGGCTTCTACTTTGTCGGACTTATTGTCCACAACCACAAGTTCCACAGGGCGATCAAGAATGGTGGGGTTGCCTTTGTGGGCAAGCTGAACACCTTCCAGTTCCAGTTGACCACCAAAGGCGTTTTGGCCTGTAAGGGGCAGGTATACGCCTATTTTAATGGGGTCAGCCGCAACGGCAGGTGCGGCAAAGGGCAGGGCGGCGCAGGCGGCAAGAGCCAGAAAACCTGCGCATTTTTTGAAGCTGAGCATACAATGCCTCCAAAAAAAGATAAGTATTTCGGGGAAAAGAAAACAGGAACACGTGTTCCTTGTCTCCTTTCCTCTTATCATGCTTTTCTAGCAGGCGCAACAGAAAACACGGGCAAAGAAGCGGCAGAAAAGGATTATGCAAGCTTTAGAGCGCGCATAAAACGGGTAGTGCGGAGAGCAAAACCTACGCAGGTTTTTCCAGCACAAACAGTGTGCCATCATCAATGCCAAAAATATCGCGGTGATAGTAAAATTTATACCAGAGAAGCTTTAAATCTGGGTACATGTCCATAAGTTCGCCGGCAAAGTCCCGCTTAAAAAGGCGCTCCTCGTGGTTGCGGTAGGGCACTGTAACAGGAGAGGGATTATAGTATTCCAAAAGGCAAATATAGCGGCTGCTTGCGGCATACATGGTAGCGTAAACCTGGGGCAGGGCATCTGGGTTCAAGTGGATAAGCACACCGCGGGTAAACACCATTTCGTACGATTTTTCCGGGGAAAAATCTAAAATGGAGGCTGTGTATACATTGCCAAGCTGCAAAGCGCGGGCCTCTTTGGCGGAATCTTCGTTTATTTCCACGCCATCC
>CAZPTC010000152.1:5520-6239 GCA_964589455.1 uncultured Desulfovibrionaceae bacterium
GGAGCCAGAAAGTGCAGAGCCTGAAGGTTACGGCCAATATTACAACCAAGTTCCAGAGCGCTTTTTGGGGTGCATTGCATGGCGCGCAGGGCATCGCCCCAGATAAGGGCAGAAGTGGCAAGCTGCTGCTCACTCACCTGGTTACGTTCTCTGTATGCTGCGCCAAAGTTGCCAGCCCAGAAGGCTTCCTGTTCTGTCTGGTAGGGCATGGTTTTCCTTTGCATGGTGTGTTGCAGGTTATCCACACTGTCACTCAAGCGGCGCTATAGGCTAAAAATGCGCTTTTCTGTGGGAAGAAGAAGGTATATCCAGCGCTGTGCGGTATTTTGCCACTGTGCGGCGCGCAATGGCAACCCCCAGCTCTTCTTTTAAAATATCGCATAATTTTTCATCAGACAGGGGGTTCTTGGGGTCTTCTGCGCTTATATGTTTTTTCAGCAGGGCTTTAACACTTTCAGAACCAACCTGGCTGCCATCGTCTAAGCCTAAGGCGCTGTTAAAGAAGAACTTAATTTCAAAAAGGCCATGCGCTGTTGCCACAAATTTGTTGGTGGTAATGCGGCTTACTGTGGATTCATGCATCCCAATATCTTCCGCAATTTCCTTTAAAATAAGGGGTTTCAGCTTGCCAACGCCTTCTTCAAAAAAGGCCCGCTGGTGGCGCACAATACTTTCCATAACTTTATACAGGGTGCTTTGGCGCTGGTGCAGGCTTTTAA
>CAZPTC010000153.1:0-6239 GCA_964589455.1 uncultured Desulfovibrionaceae bacterium
GTTCGCCCCTCCCCCAATCACGCACAGACTATTCTGCTGTAATAGTAAGGCGGAAGAGGATACGCATACGTTCTTTCACCCATGTACCGAACCTGTCAAGGTAGACGTAGTAAACGGGGGTAATATAGAGGGTTACAATTTGGGAGAAAATAAGGCCACCGGAAACGCAGATACCAATAGGTCTGCGCAGGTCTGCGCCTGTAACGCCCATGCCGATAGCAAGGGGCAGGGCGCCCATAATGGCGGCCAGGGTGGTCATCATAATGGGGCGGAAGCGCACAAGGCAGCCCTGCACAATAGCCTGGTCAGGGGAAAGGTGTTCTGTACGTTCTGCTGTAAGGGCAAAGTCCAGCATCATAATGGCGTTCTTTTTAACAATACCTATAAGCATAATAATGCCCACCATGCCCATCATATTCAGTTCCTGCCCGAACAGCCAGAGGAAGAAAATGGCACCAAAGGCGGCGGATGGCAGGCCTGAAAGAATGGTAATGGGGTGGATAAAGCTTTCGTACAGTATACCAAGCACAATATAGATAAGCACAATGGCGGCCACAATAAGCAAAAGCATATTGACCATAGAGCTTTGGAATTCTTGTGCCATACCAATGAATTTACCGGTAACGGTTTCTGGCAGCATTTCGTCTACAATTTGGGTGGCAACGGCCATGCCTTCGCCCATAGAGATGCCCTGCTGGAAGTTGAAGGAAAGGGTAACAGCCGGGAACTGGCCAGCGTGAGAAACGGTAAGGGGGCCGGCTTCTTGGCGCATGGTAACAATGGTATCTAAGGGGATAAAGCGGCCGTCATTGGCGCGCAGGTAAAGGGTAGAGATAACGTCTGAGGAGTATTGGAGGGTAGGGTCTACCTGCAGGAGGACTTTATAGTCACTGGCAGAGGTGTAGATAATAGAGACCTGGCGGGTACCAAAGGCAGAATAGAGGGCATTTTCTATTTGCATAAGGGTAACGCCCATAGTGGTGGCTTTATCGCGGTCTACATCCAGATAAATAACGGGGTTTTGCAGTTGCAAATCTGTGGTGACATCGCGGAAAACGTCTGACCTTGCGGCAAGGGCGTCTCGCACTTCGTAGGCTGTGGCGTAAAGTTCGTCAGAGTTGCTGCCAACAAGCTGGTAGCTGTTGGAAGAGCCACCGGGGCCACCTTGGGCGTGGGCATTGGAAACGTAGGCTTCAAGCACAGGGTTATTAGAAAGGGCTTCCCGCAGGCGGGCAATGACAACGTCAATGTGATCACGTTCTGCGTGTGGCTTTAAGATAACGGTAAAGCTGCCAGTATTGGTTTCTCCGCGCATACCGCCGCCAACTGTGGAAACGTAACTTTCCACTGCTGGGTCTGCGCTGATAATATCGTGCATTTGTTGTTGGGCTTTGGAAAGAGCGGCAAAAGAAATGGATTCTTCTGCTTTTGTGGAGATGGAGATAAGGCCACCGTCCATATTAGGGAAAAAGCCTGTAGGCATACGGCCTGCAAAAAAACCGGTGAGAATAATAAGCCCCACAGAAGCTAAAAAGACGATAAACTTGTGCCGCATGGCAATATGCAAGGAACTTTCGTACTTTAGGGTAAGCCAGTGGAAAAAGCGGTTAAAGGCGGCTGTTATGCCGGTATTTTTTTTATGCAGGCTGTGCTCTGGCAAGAAGTTGGCGCACATCATAGGGGTAAGGGAAATGGACACAATAAAGGACATGGAAACCGCTATAACAATAACGGCACCAAATTGAAGGAACATTTTCCCCACCATGCCTGGCAGGAAAAGCAGGGGAATAAACACTGACGCTAAAGAAAGGGTCATGGAAAGGATGGTGAAACCCACTTCGCGTGAACCATCTAATGCAGCCTGCAAGGGGCTTTTACCCATTTCTCTATGGCGTATAATGTTTTCCAGCATAACAATGGCGTCGTCCACAACAAAGCCCACTACCAGAATAAGGGCCATAAGGGAGACGTTATTAAGGCTGAAATTAAAGGCAAACATAAGGGCAAATGTGCCGAGAATGGAAACAGGTAAGGCCAGAGACGGAATCATGGTGGCCATAGCGTCGCGCAGAAAAAGGAAGATGATAAGTACCACAAGAATAATGGTGAGTACGAGGGTAAATTCTACTTCTTCTACGGAGTCTTTAATAACAATGGAGTTATCCTGGAAGACTTTTAATTCTACAGAAGGGGGCAGGCTTTCTATAAGCTCTGGCAATATTTGCATGATATTGCTGACAGTTTCTACGGTGTTGCCACCTGGTGTACGCACTACCTGGATAACCACCCCGGTTTTACCGTCCAGCCATGTTTGCTGGGTGGTGCTTTCAATGCTGTCTTCTACGCTTGCCACGTCTGAAAGGCGTATAGGGGCACCATTGCGCCAGGCCACAATAATATTCCCAAACTCTTCTGCAGTTGTTATTTCACCAGAAGCGCGGATATTGCGTATGCGGGTTTCACCCTGCAACACACCAGTGGGAAGGGATACGTTAGCCTGCCCCACAACGGCTGTTATTTCTTCCATGCTTACATTGCGGGCGGCCATAAGGTCTGGGTCTACCAAAATACGTACGGCGTAGCGTTTTGCGCCCCGCACATTGGCTTGGGCAACGCCTGTAATCATGGTAAGGCGCTGGGCTATGTAGGTTTCTGCGTATTCTGTAAGCTGCTGGGCTGTAAGGGTGGCTGATGTAAGGGCAAGCTGGAGCACGGGCATAGAGTCCGGGTTTACCTTTACAAAGAGGGGGGCCGTTGTCATGGCATCAGGCATACGGGCGTATGCCTGCGAAATAGCAGACTGCACGTCCAGAGCGGCTTTATCAATATCTCGGCCATAATCAAATTCCAAAAACACCACAGCGCTGCCTTGGCGGGATGTGGAGGTCATGGTTTTAATGCCGGAAATGGTAGAAAGCTGCTTTTCTAAAGGTTTGGCAACAGATGTGGCCATGGTTTCCGGGTCTGCACCAGACATGTTGGCCATGACTATAATAAAGGGGAATTCAATATTGGGCATATCATTCAGGGCAAGGCGGGAGAAACCCATAACCCCGAATATGATAAGGGCCGCCATCAGCAGTGTGGTGGCAACTGGCCTGCGAATAAAAGTTTCCGATATATTCATGAAGTGGCTCCATCAGCGCCTTCAGGGCTGGCTGGCTTTGCCTGTCCATCTGGCTGCTTGCTCTGTTCTTCTGTAAAGCGCACTTTTTTGCCGTCTGTTAAACGCACATGGCCTTCAAGCACTACTTTTTCGCCGGGGTTAAGGCCCTTGGTGATAACAGTTACGCCATCTGTTTCTACACCTGTTTCTACACTTTGGTAGCGAACAGTCATATCATCCTGCACAACATACACAAAGGGACCCTTGGGGCCAATGGCAATTGCCTGGCTGGGAACTGCCGTGGCATTTTTAATGGTGGCAAGTTGCAGGCGTACACGCACAAACTCGCCTGGCCAAAGCAGAGAATTGGTATTTTCAAAAGAAGAACGTAAGGGAATGGTGCCTGTGCGGACGTCTACATTACCTATGAAGGTAAGCAGGCCTTCTTGTTCATCCCCGGCTTTTGGCTGGGCATAAACTTTTAAGTCGCTGTTTTCAGAAAGACCGCGTACATACAGCAAGTGGCGTTCTGGAATGGAAAAGGTCACCTGTATGGGGCTAATGGTATCGATAACAACAAGAGGTTGCTGGCCTGCTGCCACAATATTGCCATTATCTACCTGGATAAGGCCAGCTTTGCCGCTGATAGGGGCTGTGATATCGCAGTAGCTAAGATTGAGCTTGGCTTTTTCAAGCAAAACTTCGTCAGCTCTTACTGTGGCGCGTGCGCCAACTGCTGCCAGACGTGCCTGGTCGTTTTGGTCGGCACTGGTAAACCCACCGCTGGTAAGCTTTTGGGAACGCTGTAAGTCGTCTTCTGCTTTGGCAAGGCGGGCTTTGTCTGCATCTATTTTTGCCGTAAGTTCATCAAGGGCAAGCTGCGCGGGCACTTTGTCCAAAGTGAAAAGCAGTTGCCCTTCTTTTACATAATCGCCTGCCTTAAAGTGGGTTTCCATAAGCTCGCCGCCAGTGCGGGAAATAACGGTTACCGTGGAGGAGGGAATAACAGAGCCAACAGCACTTATAAATACCGGGACATCCGCCTGTTCTGAAACAGCAAATGTCACCAGAGCGTCTTTAGGAGCTGCTTTTGTCACTTGTTCCGGGCCGGAACAGCTGGCTAAAAGAAGACAGAGTAAAGGCAGTATAATCTTATTACGCATATTAACACCCATTTTCTAAAAGTATGATATGGGATAATAGTTGAGCATATTAGGTATCCCATGCTTGCTTTTGTATCTTATCCTTGGGCTTTACTTTTTTGTCAAGGCATCTTCCTGAGCTTTTATATTATAATGCAAACAAAAAGGCCATGTTAGAAAACATGGCCTTTTTGTAACAATCTCTTTCTCTGCAAGGGGTTTTAATGAAACTCCCCTTGTTTGTAGTACAGTTTTATGCCTTCGCGCGCAGCAGGGCGTAGGGGCCTGTTACAAGGCAGACCCATGCAGCCAGAATACCGCAGTAAATGCCCTTATAGATGGCAAAGGTGTAAAGGTTAAACTGGGCAGGCAGCACAATAGCGGCCAGTGCGCAGAATAATAAGCCAACAATAACCCCGGCAAAGGCCATGATAAGGGTGGCTAAATAAATGTTGGAAGGAAGTTTGGACGCAATGCTGTACTGTGACATGCTTTGGGCGGGAATAGCTTCTACAGCGCCAGACTTAAGTTTTTTAATGGCTGGTAAGGAAATAACAAGAAAAATAATAGCGGTAAGTACAAAACCTGTGAACGCCATATCAAAAAGGAAAGGATTTGCTAGTGCGACAAAGAAGGGAACGCTTTTATTTAGGAAATACGCAATAATTGCGTTAATAATAATGTTAAGCACAAAGTTTAAGGTGACACTAAAACGTACTTCTTTTTGATAGGACATACCTTTCCTCCAGACAAAGGGTTAAAAAATAATGGGCATTTTTTTTGTAACAAAAAATTACATGGTTGGCTAGTGCCTTAAGGAGGAAAGTGATATTTTTTTAGGCAAAATCCTTTTGATTACAATATAGTATTATTTTTTTCCTTATTTTATGGCCCTATAAAGTGTAGCTATGCCAAAGGTTAAAGGGGTGGCTTTGGCAAACCTGAAGCCTGCTTCCTGTATTTCTGCCAAAAAAGCATCTGGCTTGGGAAAGGCCAGAATAGAACTGGCTAAATAGGTATAAGCTTCTGGTTTTTTTGTAAAAAAGCCAGCAACTTTAGGCAGTATTTTTTCCAGATACAACCTGTAAACAGGGGCAAGCCATGTGCTTTGCACGCTGGAGAACTCCAGCACGCAAAGTTGCCCCCCATGCGCCAAAACCCTGTGCATTTCCTGCAATGCCTTATGGCGTGGCTGTATATTGCGTATGCCAAAGGCAATGGTAACAGCGTCCATACTTTCTGTTGTGTATGGCAAGTGGCAGGCATCTGCCACTTCTACCTGCACCTGGCTGGCAATGCGCCCTTGTAGTTTGCGCGCTTTTCCATACTCTAGCATGGGGCCGCACACATCACTGGCCTGCACCTGCACATGGGGATACTTTTTGGCCAAAAGAACACTTACATCCAGTGTGCCGGCTGCCACATCTGCAAAGCAGGCATTGGGGCCTGGCACAACAGCCTCTACCAGTTTGTGTCGCCACCAGTAATCTACCCCAAGGCTGCATAAGTGATTTTGGAAATCGTACCAAGGCGTGATAGAGGCAAACAAGGCCATATTTTCCGCAGCATTATCTGCGCCTTTTTCCGGGTTAAGCTTTTGCTCGTCCATAGTTATTCCTTAATGCCCTGTGTTTTCCTTTCGCCATCCAACACAGTATCAAGCACTACACTATAAATTGCAGGGAATATTTCCGCAAAATTACTGGGGGAAAGCCTTTGGGCTTCAATAAACTTAATAGAAATTTCTTTGCTTACCTGCAAAGCTTCCTTACTCAGTTTTTCCATAGTGCGTGTCCTTTTGGCGGTGAACCACTGCCAGGCATTTAAAGAAAGGAAAACCCGCCCTTGGGGAATGGCCCTGACCACCACGGTAAGGTGCCTGGGCGGGTGAACAGAAAGGAGCTTTCACCCCGCCCTGTTTTTTTGATGTGTGTTATGTGGGGGCAAGGGGGAAAATTTTTTTGAAAAAAAATTTTCCCCCTTGCCCCCCA
>CAZPTC010000154.1:0-6216 GCA_964589455.1 uncultured Desulfovibrionaceae bacterium
CAAGCGTGTCTTTTGAAAATTATCGCAACTTGTTGCGATAATTTTTGGATATGCTCTAGATGCAAGAAGATAACGCAAAAATTTTCTATATTAACAATTTTGTGAAAGCCTGCCTTCTGTTCCTCAAAATTTCCCCGGCACTTCCCCCTTCAAGGCCGCGTTTTTGGCTTGACCAAGGGGGATTTTTCCATTAAGACAAAGCGGTAAACCTTTTTTTGTGGATGCCTTATGCCAGCCCAAGAGCCTTTTTTTATTCCTAAAAAAAATTCCCGTTTGCAGGCCTTTACGGAACCTGTGAACGAGCTTTTTAATCGCTATACCGAACTTGTCACCAAAGCAGATGATCTTTTTTTGCGTGTAAAAAACCAGTTTCCTCAGGCTGTTACCTGTCCATCGCTTGCTGCGCAGGAAAATGCCCCTGCCCCCCAGAACACCTGTTCCAGTTGCTGCCACGCCCTTTTTGATCTTTCCCTTATTGAAGCGTTTTATCTGCACACAGCCTTTACCCGTAATTTTGGGTTTGGCCCTGCCCGCAGCGCCATTTTAGAGGCCGCAGGAGAAGCAGACCGCCTGCTTGCCAAAGAAAAACGCCACTTTTTTCAAATGAAGCAAAAAGGGCATTCTGACGCGCAAATTATGGAAGAAGCAGGCAAAGCCCGCATTGCCTGCCCCCTTTTAGACAAAGCAGGCCTTTGCGCCCTTTATAACTGGCGCCCCATTACCTGCCGTCTTTACGGCATACCCACTGCCATTGGCGGCAAAGCTTTTGCCTGCCCCCACTCTGGCTTTGGCAAAGGCGCTTACCCCACTGTACAGCTTGATCGCATACAAGATACCCTTGCCACACTTAGCATGGAGCTTATGCGCCTTTTAACCACCCGCTTTAAAGAATTGCACCTTGTGTATGTGCCTGTTTCTATGGCGCTTCTAAACACGTACGATGACCTCTATTTTGGCCTGGCAGAGCCCAAACCGGAGGATCGCTAATGGCCATACCCGCCACCGTATACCGCGACGGTACCCCCCAAAACCTCACCCCAGAGGAAGAAGCCTTAAAGCGCGAAATTTACGAAAAAATACCTGCGCGTCGCCGCAAGTTTATAGATAAAATTGGCTATGATGTATGGGATCCATTCCAAAAACCCAATGATCCCATGGAAATGCGTACAGACATCACCAAGCGCACAAGCCAGCAACTTATACGCGAATTTTTGCAAAGCCGCCCTGCGGACACGCCTAAAGGGAATGCCTATTCCCAGGGTGCCCTGGAATGCGCGCTGGGCATTGTGAACCGTGATGACAAATACCTGGGCGCATTTGATTTTTGCGTCTGGTACAAAGAGCTTCTGGAAAAGGAAGGATTAACACAATGAAAGAGCAATACGCATCTTTAGACGAATATATCGCAGACTTACAAGCGGAAATTGAACAAAATGACCAATGCGCCAACCACTACTATAACCTTGGCGTAGCCATGCTCTCCAAAGGGGATTATGTTGCCGCAGAAGAAGCCTTTTTAGGCGCTGTGCGCAATTCCCCCCACCTTGCAGAGGCCTATGTGCAGCTTGGCGGCATTTGCCTTGCCCGTAACGATTTAGACGGCTGCCTGCGTTATAACCACGAAGCCGCTAATTCGCGTGCAAAATTTGCCATTCCGTGGGGCAATATTGGTTTTGTGCATCTCCAGCGTGGAGAAGTGGACGAGGCCTTAAAAGCCCTGCAAAAAGCCCTGAAATGGGACCCCAAATTTGTGCAGGCACGTTCCACCCTTTCTTCTGCCCTGTTTATGGCAGGCGAGTATGAAGAAAGCGTTAAAGCCGCCAAAGAAGCCATACGCCTGCAGCCAGATTTTGGCCCCGCGTGGAATAATTTAGCCTTGGCCTATCTGGAATTGGCAGAGTATCAGCAAGCATTTGAAAGCATGAATAAAGCTTTGGAATGTGGCTATGAAGTACCAGATGACCTGCGGCGCGAAATTGCCGCCAAGGCAGAAGTTTAGGCCACACAGCCGTTTGCGCTTTAGTGCCTGCAAGTATGTATCCGCATGTAACAACACAAAAACACGTTGTTATAAAGGAAAAAGTTTAGTGCCATGTACAATGGCTCCTCAGCCCCCCGTGGGCTTTTGGGTTTTATGTGCGTGGCGCAATACGGGCTTTAGCCCGTATTCTTACCTTGCCTGCTTTATGCCGGCAAGTTTGGGAAAGGGGTTCTTTTTTCACAAACTGACAAGGAGAGACAAATGCGTGCTTTTTCATGGAAACTGGGGCTGCTCAGCCTTTCTGGCCTTCTTTTACTTGCTGGCCCAGCCCAAGCAGTAGAGCCCATTAAAATTGGTTTTCCCATTCCTTTGACTGGCGAAATCCCTAAGGTGGGCGAAGGTACCCGCTTTGCCGCAGAACTTCTGCGCGAAGAAATTATGGCCCAGGGTGGTTTGGAAGTTGGTGGCGTTAAGTACCCGCTTGAATTTATTTATGAAGATAATGAATCTAAGCCGGAATCCGCCGTCAATGTCACCATGAAACTTATTGAGCGCGATAAAGTGGTTGCCCTTGTTGGCCCGCAGTCTTCCCGTCAGGCCGTGCCTGCTGGTGGCGTGGCAGATGACAATGAAGTACCCATGATTACCCCTTGGTCTACCAACCCGGAAGCTACCTTAGACCGCCCCTGGGTGTTCCGCGCAGCCTTTTTAGACCCCTTCCAAGCTCCTGTTGCCGCCAATTTTGCAGCCGTGCAGTTTGAAGCCAAAAAAGCCGCCGTGCTTTTTGAAGTTTCTAATGACTACTCCAAAGGCTTGGCCGATAATTTCCGCACTGTCTGGGAAGCTATGGAAGGCCCCGGCTCTGTTGTAGCCTTTGAATCCCACGGCCCCAAAGACCAGGATTTTTCTGCCCAAATTACCAAAATAATTGCCGCCAAGCCGGACTTCATTTTTCTGCCGGAAAACTACAGCTTTGCCGCCCTTATTGTGCGCCAAGCCCGTGACCTTGGCTACACCGGCCCCTTTATGGGTTCCGATGCCTGGGGCTCTGCTGAACTTATGGCCCTTTGCGGTGAACCCTGCAAAGGCCAGTACTTCTCCACCCACTACGCCGCAGAAGGCGCGCAAGGTGCCACCAAAGAGTTTATTGACAAATACCAGGCCAAATACGGCTATGTGCCGGACGATGTTGCCGCCCTTACATGGGACGCCATTAATATTGTCCTGCAAGCTATCCAGAGCGTGGGCGAAGTGAAGCCGGATCTGCGCGCAGAACGCACCGCCATCCGCGACGCTATGGCTAATATGAGCACCTTTGAAGGTATCACTGGCTCCATGCGCTTTGACGAAAACGGCGACCCCATTAAATGCGCTGTTGTGGTGAAAATTACTGACACCGGCACCTTCCAGTTTGCCGAATCTGTATGCCCTGAGTAGTTTTTTGCATAAGCGATGAACGCTTGGGGGAAAGGAAACCCCTTTGTTGAAACAAAGGGGTTTCCCTTCCCCCAAACCCCCATCCCTTCCCCAAAAAACTTTTTATTTGCTTATGTTACTTGGAATTACTTATACCACAAAGCAATAGGGCTACTATACCCATATTCTTTTTACAGTAAACGCCAGTTTTTTTTCATCCTCCATTCTTTCCCAAACCCCATTTTAAGTTTTTTGAAAAGGGGTTGGGGGTTTGGGGGAAAGGGAAAAAATTTTTTTCAAAAAATTTTTTCCCCTTCCCCCAAGAAACAACCTCTTTCCAAGGAAACTTTATGGAAGTTTTTGCGCAGAATATAGTAAATGCCTTGCAGTGGGGCAGTTTTTATGCGCTTATAGCGCTGGGGTACACCCTGGTTTACGGGGTGTTGCAGCTTATTAATTTTGCGCATGGCGATATTTTCATGGTAGGGGCGTATATCGCCTTTTTTGTGGCCATGTTTTTACTGGGAGATGTTTTTGGCCTAAGCAATATGACGGTGCTTGCGCTTACCATTCCGCTTACCATGCTGCTTACCTCCATGGTGGGGGTAACGCTGGAGCGCATAGCCTATAGGCCGCTCAGGCGTAAAGGCGCGCACCGCTTGTATGTGGTTATCACCGCGTTAATGTGCGGTCTTATTCTGGAAAACGGCAATTTGGCGCTTTTGGGTGCAAGCCGTAAATCTTTCCCGGAATTACTTGATAAAGTGGTGTATACTATTGGCGGGGTGGCGGTTACCAACCTGAAGATGCTGGTGGTGCTGGCGGCCATACTGGTGTTTGTGATTTTGCAGTTCATTGTCACAAAAACCAAGGTAGGCATGGCTATGCGGGCTGTCTCGTGGGATAAGTTTGCTTTGCCGCTAATGGGTATTCCGCTGGATACGGTCATAGTGTTCACATTTGTGTTAGGCTCTGGCATTGCAGGGCTTGGGGGCCTGTTATTTGCCATGTCCTACCCGGTGCTTGACCCGTACATGGGGGCTATGGTGGGCTGGAAGGCCTTTATAGCCGCAGTTGTGGGGGGCATTGGCGATATACGCGGGGCTTTTATAGGGGGCTTTTTGCTGGCCTTTATTGAAATAATGGTGGCGGCATTTTTACCTTCTACATTCCGGGATTTGTTTGCCTTCAGTATTTTGCTTATGATTATGTGGTGGCGGCCAACAGGCTTGTTTGGCGTGCCTAAAACAACAAAAATATAAAGGGGATGGCTTTATGGCAACATTAAAAAAGTATTCCCTTAATATCGCGCTGGTATTTGGTTTTATATTTTTGGTGCTGGGCGCGCAGGCGGGCATTTTAGACCAGTATGTGCTCACTGTGCTTATGGGCATGGGCATAAATGTTATTTTTGCTGCCAGTTTGAATCTGGTCAATGGCTATATGGGAGAATTTTCCTGTGGCCATGCGGGTTTTATGTGCATAGGGGCGTACACGGCTTCGCTTTTATCCGTCACCATGTTCACCAACAATAAAATTTTGGGCGATGCGCTTTTAGACCCAAGCTGGGCGCCTTTTCTTTTCCCTCTGGTATTACTGGCAGGGGGGGTAGTGGCTGCGCTTTTTGGGCTTGTTGTGGCTTTGCCTTCCTTTAAAACACGGGGCGACTACCTTGCCATTATCACCATTGCGGCAAACTACATTATTATTTCGCTTATAGAAAACTTAGATTTTCTGGGTGGCCCGCGTGGTTTGCAAGGTATGAAAAAGGTGATGAACGCCATGCGCGACGTGGCGGATATTCCCTGGATGCTGATATGGATTATTCTGGTAACAGTGGCGTCTATTGTGGTGTTGTACAGGCTTGTTAATTCCACCTATGGCAAGGGTATACGCGCTGTCTGCCAGGATGAAGTGGCGGCAGAAATAATGGGTGTAAACACCAACCATATCAAGATGATGGCCTTTATGGTATCTTCTGGCCTTGCAGGTGTGGCGGGTGGCTTGTACGCGCATTTATACGGGTATATCAACCCTCAGGCCTTTAATATTCTCAAGTCTACAGAAGGCCTGGTTATGGTGTATTTAGGCGGCATGGCCTCTCTTTCTGGTTCTGTGCTGGCTGCCATTTTATTTACGCTGTTGGTAGAGGCTTTGCGCTTTGTTATACCTATGATAGACACTGGCCTGCATGCCATGAATATTATACCGGCGGCCTTTGAAATAAGCCAGGTGTGGAAGTGGGTGCTTATACCGCTTATTCTTATTTTGCTTATGCAGTTCAGGCCAGAGGGATTACTGGGTAATAAGGAGCTCACGGATGTATTCCCGAAGCTTAAAAAGTTTTTCACGCTGAAGAAGTAGGGGGGCTGCAATGTCTTTATTGGAAGTTAATGACGTCACGCAGCGTTTTGGCGGTCTCCAGGCTCTTTCGGAATTCAATTTGCAGCTTGAAGAGAGGGAACTTATTGGCCTTATAGGCCCAAATGGCGCGGGTAAAACAACAGTTTTCAACATAGTGTCCGGCTTTTATCAGCCAACAGAAGGCAGTGTTGTCTTTGCAGGTACACCCACAAAAGGCTTAAAACCCCATGAGGTTACAGCCCTTGGCCTTGCCCGAACCTTCCAAAATATCCGCTTATGGAATGATATGAGTGTGCTGGACAATGTGCGCATTGCGCAGTATCACCGCCTTGGCTACTCCTTTAATGGCCCCATTTTTCTTACCAAAAAATACCGGAGCGCAGAAAAAAGGGTAGAAGATAAAGCACGGGAAATATTGGGTATTATGGGGCTGAGTGACTATATGGAGGAATTAC
>CAZPTC010000155.1:0-2009 GCA_964589455.1 uncultured Desulfovibrionaceae bacterium
TGATGCAATATATATGGCAGGTTGCTGGGCTTTTACCTTTTCTAGCACAGTGCCCATGACTTTGCAGTGGGGGCAAAACTTTTTATAGAAAAGAATAATGCAGTCATGGTCTTTAATATACCCGTCAAAGCTGTTTGCATCAAGAACAAGCAATTCTTCTACTTCCATAAAATGCTCCTTAAAAAGGGGTTTAACTACCATTAAAAACTGGAAATAAAAAAAACGGTTTGTGGAGTACAGATACCTGCTTCCCCTCTTCCTGTCAACCCTATACCCAGAGTTTCTTTCTTGCCAACAGTTTTCTAAATCGCTATGCTGTAGAAAAAACGGAAAAAGGGATAATCCTATGGCTTCTTTTGCGTGTATAACTTTTGGCTGCCAGATGAATGTTAATGACTCTGACTGGGTGCGCCGAACCCTCCGCCTTGCCGGTCTTGCTGAAGTCCCCCCTGAAGAAGCCGACTTTATCTTCATCAACACCTGCTCTGTCCGCGAAAAGCCAGAGCAAAAAGTTCACCAAACCATACGCCGCTTCATTGCCGCCAACCCCCGCGCCCTTCTTGGTATTGCCGGTTGCGTTGCCCAGCAAATGGGCGAAGAACTGCTTAACACCTACCCAGCCGTTAAACTTGTTACAGGCTCTGACGGTATTGCCAGCGCCCCAGAGGCCATTCTCCACCTTCTTTCCCTTCCCTCCCCCACAAAGCAAGCCTATCTTGATTTTACCCCCCAGTACCCAGATCGCCCAGCTAACCTGCAAAGCCTTTCCCCCTCTTCCCCCCACCCAATTGCCTATGTTAACATTATGCAAGGGTGCGACAATTTTTGCGCCTACTGCATTGTGCCCTACACCCGCGGCCCCCGCAAATCGCGCCCCTCTTCCTCTATTTTAGAAGAATGCCACACATGGGCGCAAAATGGCAGCAAGGAAATTAACCTGCTGGGTCAAAATGTGAATGCCTATGGCCTTGACCTTGCCGAGAAAAACCAGCCAGAACTCTCCTTCCCCCAGCTCCTCCATGCTGTAGCCTCCATTCCCGGTATTGAGCGCATCCGCTTTACAACCCCCCACCCCAAAGACTTCTCCCCCCTCACCATCACTGCCTTTGCCCAAATTCCCGCCCTTTGCCCGCGCCTTCACCTGCCTCTGCAAGCCGGTTCAGACTCCGTCCTCTCCCGCATGGGGCGCAAATACACCACCGCCCACTACAGGCAGCTTGTCGCTGACCTGCGCCACGTCCGCCCAGGCATAGCCTTTTCTACAGACATTATTGTGGGCTTTCCAAATGAAACAGAAGCAGAGTTTTTAGAAACCCTCGCCTTTGTCAAAGAAATAGGCTTTGTTGCCAGCTACTCCTTTTGCTACTCTGACCGGCCCGGCACCCGCGCCAGCAAAATGGAGGGCAAAATCCCCCACGAAGTACAGCTTGAACGTCTTGGCAGGCTCCAAACCCTACAGGAAGAGCTTGGCTACACATGGCTGAAAAGCCGCGTAACTACCCAAACGTCCGTCCTTATCGAAGGCACCTCCAGCAAAAAAGATGCCCCTAACCAATGGCAGGGCCACGACCCCTGGGGCAATACCGTACTAGTAGATTTGCCAGATGGCGTAGCACCAGTGGGAAAGATGGTAGATGTAAAGATTATAGAAGCGAAAAAGCACTCTTTAGTGGGAGAAGTGCTGTAAATTGAGAAAATTGAGATAGAAGAAGAGGAAAGGGCGGAGAGGTAGAGAAGTGGAGAGGAAGAATTTTTTCTGGGGGAAATAATTTCCCCCAGACCCCCTTATTTTGCCATAGTATGTTCACTGTATAGTATATGTTGCTTTTTAAGGCTGTGCGGGAAAAAATACCTTACCCTATGTGGGTAAAAAACACCTAATTAATCAAAAGCCCGAACTGGTCGAGCGTGCGAGACCAGTTCGGGAATGCGCAAAGAATGGCCTCGCCACTTTTTTGTCTGCGGAAGGGTTTAGAGTAACCCTTATTGTCAGACAAAAAAGTGGCGAG
>CAZPTC010000155.1:2019-6207 GCA_964589455.1 uncultured Desulfovibrionaceae bacterium
AAAAGCATGGCCGCGCCACTTTTTTTTTTTGGTTTGTTTTTATTTAAACCTTTTTTGACATAAAAAATTGGGGCGAGGCCATGATTTTTAGCCAGCCGTCATATACGCACAGCCTATATGGCAAGCAGGCATACTAAAATTGCAGGTGCAGGGGCGCTTGCCCCTGCCGAGGGGAGTTTGAGGGGGCGAGTAGCCCCCTCAATAGCAGTACCCTTTTCCCTACATAATCTTGAATGAGTAGGTTTCGTTGGTTTTTGCGTCTATGACGTGTACGCCGCAGGCGACGCACGGGTCAAAGGAGTGGACAGTACGCAGGATTTCTATAGGCCGCTTAGGATCAGCGATAGGTGTATCCACAAGGGCTTCTTCTACTGCACTGCGTTTGTTATTGGCGCAGCGGGGGCCAAGGTTCCAGGTGCTGGGCACAACCATTTGGTAGTTGCCAATTTTGCCATCTTCAATACGCAGCCAGTGGGAAAGGCCACCGCGCGGGGCGGTGACATAGCCAACGCCTTGTGCTGTTTTAGGAATTTCGCAGTCTTCCACAATTTGGTTTTTGCCTGCCGCGAGGTTTTCGGAAAGTTCATTGTACCAGGTTTCGGCTTCATTGATAACGCAAGACGCTTGGATACCACGAGCGGCTGTACGGCCAAGGGTGGAGAAGAGGGCTTCAGGGCCCACGCCCACGCCTTTAAGGACAGCACCAACTGTATCCACAAAGGCTTTTTCGCCTTGTGCGTAGGAAATAAGCACTTGGGCAAGGGGGCCTGTTTCTACAACAAGGCCGTCGTAGCGGGGTGCTTTCATCCAAGAATACCGTTCTTTGTCGTCAATATTGGTGAACTGGGGGTCAGTTACGCCGTCATAGGGTGCAAGGGGGGTATCGCCTTTGTACCAGCTATGGCTGACGTGTTCCAGAATCTTGGTGGGGTCAAATTTTACGACTTCTTTGATGTCGCGATTAAAGATAAGGCCAGGCTTGAGCCAGCGGGTAGAGAGGTCGCGTTCGTCGCCGGGGAACTCACCAAAGCTCATGTAGTTCACGGCGCCGCCGCCAATGGAACCCCAGTCTTTGTATACACTGCCAATAAGGATAAGGTCTGGGATGTAGACATTGTTAACGAAGTCGCAGGATTGCTTGTAGAGGGAATAAAATTCCTCCATACGTTCCTTGGTAAGGGAATTGTAGCAGGTAACGCCGCCGGCAACGGTAAACTGGGTGTGTGGGTTTTTGGCACCAAACACGGCAATACCCTTGGCAATATTCACTTGCATGTGCAGAGCCTGCAAGTAGTGGGCAACTGCAACAAGGTTTTGCTCTGGGGTAAGGTAATAGGCGGGGTGGTCAGTAAGGAAGGGGGCATTGGTAAAGGGGCCAAGTTGGCCGCTGGCCACAAGGGCTTTAACTTTGTCTTGAACCGCTTTAAGTTCTGCTTCCGGTGTAGGGGTTTTGGAAATGGAGGCATTGAGGGCGGCGGCCTTTTTGGGGTCTGCTTTTAAAGCAGAAACAACGTCTACAAAGTCCAGGGCGTGCAGATGGTAGAAGTGTACAACGTGGTCGTGCACATCTTGCATGGCAAGCACAAGGTTACGGATAAGGGTGGCATTGCGTGGAATGGGCACTTTAACGGCGTCTTCCAGGGCGCGGATAGAGGCTAAGGCGTGGGTGTAGGTACACACGCCGCAGGTGCGCTGGGTGTAGTGCTGGGCATCGCGCGGGTCACGGCCTTTCAGGATGTTTTCCAGACCACGGAATAAGGTGGCGGAACTGCGGGCATCTTTAACTTTGCCGTTTTCCACTTCCACTTCAATGCGGTAGTGGCCTTCAATACGGGTAATAGGATCTACCTTAATGGGGCCGGAATAATCGCTTTGGGGGGTTTTAATTGCTTGGCTCATATACTGTTCTCACTAGTTTTGGTAGAAAGGCGAGAGATTGTCCCAGAAGTCTGGTTCGCTGCAACCTATGCAGGGGTGCCCGGCTTCCACAGGCCAGTTGGTGTCGTTAAAGAGCACCTTGGGGCAGTTATTGTATGTTTCAGGGCCTTTGCAGCCAAGTTCATACAGGCACCAGCCATTGCGGGCTTCTTCTGAATTAAAGGAAGGGGCAAATTCGCCTGCTTCAAAGTGGGAAAGCCGGGGGCAAGCATCGTGTACGGTTTCGCCGTAGAACATGACAGGGCGTTGCACATCGTCCAGTTCAATTTCTTCGCCCTTTAAAATGGCCACAAGTGCGCCGACAATATTAAGGGGGTTAGGCGGGCAACCGGGAATATTCACGGCTTTAACGCCTTGGTCGCCGTAGCAGTCGTTCAGGCCTTTGGCGCCAGTGGGGTTGGGCTTGGCAGCCTGCACGCCGCCGTAGCTGGCGCAGGTACCGGTGGCCACAACGGCCTTGGCATTTTTAAGAATGGGAGCAAACATTTCCAGCATGGTATGGCCGGCAATATAACCGTAAATGCCATTATCAGCAGTGGGTATGGCGCCTTCCACAATACAAATATACCCTTCGGGGTTTTTAATGGCCTGTTGCAGGGCTTCTTCTGCGGCTTCACCAGCGGCAGCCATAATGGTTTCCTGGTAGTCCAAGGAAATAACGTCAAAAATAAGCTCGTCTAAATAGGGTTTGTAGGTACGCAAAAGTGCTTCTGTGCAGCCAGTGCATTCAGCCCCATGCAGGTAAACAACGGCAGGGCGTTTGGGTGATGTAAGCGCTTTTGCAATAGATGGGCCAAAAGTTGGCGCAAGACCCATGGCAACCGCAACAGCGGAACAGAATTTTAAGAAATCACGGCGGCTTACACCGCGCGCTTCAAGGCGTTCTTCCGCCCCATCCTTTCCCAGTCCAATGGAGAATCGCATATAGCCTCCTAACAAGTTACTATGGGGAATATAGCGAGAACAAGACCAAGGTAATGCCGCAGGTGCTAGTGTAAGTAAGGGGAGTTTACTTCCTTTTGCACCCAGTATGTTCCTAAGCTTTTTACTGCTATTCCTGACTGGCAGGTTAGCTCAAATACCTTTTGCCGTCAAGGATAAAGGCGAAATTTTTGCTCATAACTTCTTTCACAATAGAGAGTTTTCATGCAGCCTGTACAAAGTATCTTGGGTAATACTTTTGACCTGCTCCTACGGTATTATTCTGTGGCTTTATGCTTGCAAAAAAAGGTTGAGTAGGCTAGTTTGAACAAGTAGCTTATTGGGAGGGATTCTCCGTGGATGTAAAAAAAATAAAAGAAAGTCTTGGGCGTTCTAAAGCAACTTTTTTGAAAGGGGAAACTTTGCGTTCTCTGGGATTTGCTGTAACCGCCTTAAAAGATATAGTAAAATCTAATGCCCCCCTTCCTATGGAATTGCGTGGCCTGATAAGGGAAGTGTCGCAATTTTTGCAGCGCGATGAAGAAATAAAAAAAAGGCTGAAAGCACCTATTGTGTACCAGCCTGGTCAGGAAAAGCAGTTACTTATTATTCTTGCAGATATTTATAAAGATTTACTTGCAAAGGAAGGCTTTGAAGACCGCAAAACAGCATTGAACCGCAAGCAGATGTTAGATAAAGCGCTTGTGCTTGGGCAAAAACTGTTGGCTCAAGGTAAGGTATCTGAGGCTGATGCTGCATTCCAAGAGGCTATAAGCCATTATAAAGATGAGCACCGCGTATTCCAGCTTATTGCAAAAAACCTTTTAGAAGCCAAGCAGCCAGTACGCGCTATGGGGTATATTAAGCGTGGTATGGAAATAGAGCCCACTAATACTAACCTTGCAGATTACTTAGTAGCAGCCCGTAAAATGCGAGAATCTGGCGGGTCTGCTGAGGAAGAAGAATAAAAAGGGTACGAAAAAAACATTTGCCCTATTTGGGTAGCCATTGAGAGAATATGGTTTAGTGCTTTGCCAGCAGTTCTGCACGTTCTTGGGCTTCCCGCTCCATTTTTTCGCGGATAATGGCACGCTTTTGGGTTTCCAGTACAAGCTTGTCTATGCGCAGTTCTTGCTGCCTGTCTAAAGACTTAAAGGCCACGGCAACCTGGTCTGGCTCTACACGCATAACCCTTGCTGATATTTCTGCAGCAAACAGCCTGTCTGCAAGAAAAAGGCTGACACTTACTTCATCTCCCCGGCTGAGAGCAATTTGGGGCGCTTCAAAGCTAAGCCCCCCTGCGCTTACATCGTCCACTCTGTAGCGTTG
>CAZPTC010000156.1:0-6193 GCA_964589455.1 uncultured Desulfovibrionaceae bacterium
CCATAAATGCCAGGGACATAAGCCCCGCCATAATAAGTGCCACAGGTGTGCCTTTAAGGGCAGCAGGCACCCGGCAGGTATCCAGCCTTTCGCGTATGCCTGCCATAAGAATAAGAGCCAGTAAAAAGCCAAGTCCAGCAGCCAGTGCGTAAAGCATGGCATCTGCAAGGGCAAGGCCCTGA
The DNA here is from genome assembly GCA_964589455.1 of uncultured Desulfovibrionaceae bacterium. Classification (GTDB taxonomy): domain Bacteria; phylum Desulfobacterota; class Desulfovibrionia; order Desulfovibrionales; family Desulfovibrionaceae; genus CAZPTC01. Next base: position 183 of record CAZPTC010000156.1, read on the forward strand.
CGCTGCACAAGCAGGGTAACACCCATGACCGCGCAGTTGGTGGTAATAAGCGGCAAAAATATACCCAAAGCCTTATACAATGGTGGCACCATTTTGCGCAAAAACATTTCCACAAATTGCACAAGAGAAGCGATAACCAGAATAAACACAAGGGTTTGTAAATACCCAAGATTCAATGGATCAAGCACATGGTTTTGTATGAGTACCGTGCAAAGTGTGGCCATGAGCATAACAAATACAACGGCTGCGCCCATACCCAGTGCCACCCCTTTTTCTTTGGAACAGCCAAGATATGGGCAGTTGCCAAGGTATTGGGTAAGCACAATATTATTCACAAAAATGGCGGAAATAAAGACTTCAAAAATACCCATGACTTAGGCTCCTGTTTTTTGCGGCTGTATTTCCGTAAGGGCAGATGCAGCTTCTGCCTGCATTTGCTGGCCTTTTGTGCATGTTTTGCAACCAAGGCAAGAATCGCAGGCGGGCATAGGGTTGGGGCCTGCTTCCATGCCATTTCTGCGGGCATACAGGTAATTGCCATAATTCATAAGCGCAAGAATAAGGCCAAGGCTTATAAAGGCCCCGGGAGCTTCCACCATAAACGCAAAGGGCTTAAAGAACTCTGGCATAATATACACACCAAAAAGCTGCCCGGTACCAAAAAGTTCGCGCACGCCCCCTAAAAAGGTAAGGGAAAGGGTGTAACCAAGGCCAATACCCAGGCCATCTGCAATGGAAAGGGCAACAGGGTTTTTGGCGGCAAAAGCTTCTGCTCTGCCCAAAATAATACAGTTGACCACTATAAGCGGCACAAATATGCCTAGTTGCTGGTATAATGGGTAGGCATACGCCTGCATAAGTAATTCTACTGCTACCACAAGCGTGGCAGAAATAACAATAAAGCAGGCAATGCGCACTTTTTTGGGGATAATGCCGCGTGCCATAGACACAATTGCATTAGAAAGCGTGAGCACAAAAATAACCGCAATACCCATGCCAAGGCCGGTTGAGGCGCTGCGCGTAACGGCCAGTACAGGGCAAAGACCCAGTACCAGTCGAAAAGGGGGCAGCTCTTTCCAAAGCCCTTTGATAAATTCTTTCCAAAAATCTTTCATAGGTATATCCTCAGGCAGGCTTTTGGCCCCATGCTGTGCGTATTTGTGATCCCAATGATTGGAAAAGGTTTGTGGCGTTTTGTACTGCCTCTACAACACCAGTTGAGGAAATAGTGGCACCGGAAAGCGCGTCTACCTGCCCCCCGTTTTTGGTAAGGGCCACAGGTGCTTCCATGCCGGCAAACTGGCGGGTAAACACAGGTTCTGCCACTAAGGTGCCAATACCTGGGGTTTCTTTCATATTGGTCATGGCAACGCCCACTAATGTTTCGCTTTCTGCATGAAAACCCACCATAACACCAAGTGAGCCTCCATACCCCTGTCCATAGCCTTCCAGCGCCACACCGTACAGTTGCCCGCCTTTTATGGCAGGAAACACCGTGACAGTGTTGCCGTCTTCCAAAGTGAAGGTTTTGCGGTCAGCAATGGGGGAATTATCTGCATCGGGGAAAATGCGCGTAAGGGCAGGGCCTTGTACATAGGTGAGCATTTGCTCTTCAATAACAGGGGCAGTAAGGGTTTTCAGGTAGGAAAGCACAAAACCGGAAGTGCCGCATAAAAGGGCCAGCACAAGCACCATACGTAAAATGGAGGCCATTATGCACCCTCCTTAACCGCTTTTTCTTTTTTTACCCCAAAAGGTCGCGGGCGCAAGCTATCCAGTAAAGGCGTAAGTAAGTTAATAAGCAGTATGGCAAAAGGGACGCCATCCAAATACACACCAAAATTGCGGATGCACACTACCAGAACACCACCTAAAGCCCCATACAGAACCATTGCGAGCGGCCGGTCTGGAGAGCTGGAGTAATCTGTTGCCAGAAAAAATGCCCCAAGCACTGTAGAGCCTGCGAGTATATGGAAGAGTGGGCCAGCGTATTGTTGCGGGTTTATGGTAAAGCATATGGCTGCCATAATGGCTGTGCCAGCCAAAAAGGCAGCGCTTATTTCCCAGCGTATAACGCCCCTTGCGCAAAGTAAAATACCCCCAAGCGCCAAAAGCCCCACCTGGCTTGCGCCTGCTGCCCCCAGTTGCTGCCCCAAAAGCATTGGCATAATACCTATGCCCTGCGCGTTTGCTACACCAAAAAGTTTAAGCGTGGCAAGCGGGTCAGGAAAACTTGTAAAAAGCTCTGCCGTAAAAGGCGTCATAAGGACAGGCCAGGAAATGGCAAGCGCCACATACCCCACACAAGGGGCGCACAAGGGGCTTGCCCCAAGTCCGCCAAAGGCCATTTTGCCAATAAGTATGGTAAAGGCACTGCCAAAAGCCACCAGCCACCACGGGGCAGAAGCTGGCAGTAAAAACGCGAATAACAGGCCCATAAAAATAGCGTGACCATCCGTTACGCTTAAAGGCCTACGCATAAGAAGGCAGGCTAAACTTTCTGTAAGAATAGCCACAGAAACAGAAAGGCAAAATACCCCAAGAGCGGGTAAACCGTAATAATACACAGCCGCACAGGCAGCGGGTAAAAGCGCAAGAGACGCCTGTAGCATAGAGGCACGCACAGTGTGGCCAGAATGCCAGAACGGGGGTGCGCTTACAGCAAGAAGGGTGGAAGGGCTTGGCATAGGCTCAGGCCTCCAGTTTGGTTTTAGCAAGGCGGATATACTGCAACACTGGGCGGCGGCTTTGGCATACGTAGCCGCAAAGGCCGCATTCCAGGCAGGCATCAATATATTCTCCTCGGCATTTTTCGTACAGGGCAAATTCTGCGTAGCGGCTTAAAATATGAGGATTAAGCCGAGCAGGGCATACCAGTACACACTGGCCGCAATTACAGCAGGCACTGTTGCCTTTTAAAGGGGGGCCTTCTTCAATAACAAAAAGTCCCTGGGTTTTGCGGTCAAGGCCCCTGTCTAACTGGGAAATACTTTGTCCTCGTAAGGGGCCGCCCACTACTACGGTGTCCCCAGGCTTTACCTGTACATTGGCATGCGCAAGCAGGTCTGAAACACGGGTGCCGTCTTTAATAATATAGTTACCACTGTGGTTTTTGCTGGAAACTGTAATAACCCCTTCCATAAGGGGGGCATGGGTTATGGCTACGCGCCCAAGCCCCCAAAGCTTATGCAGGCCCACAATGCCCACATTTTCTGGCTTTTCTTTGCCTGTTACAGCAGCAATAACAAGCTCATCCACACTGTTGGGGTACATGGGATCAACATATACCACTTCTAAATCTTGGTACGCCACATGCATGCCTTTGGGTACAACAATAATGACTTTTTTTGCCAGAGAAAAACGCTGGTGCAGCTCAAAACCCGCCTTTAAATTACGCACATGGGTGGCAAGCATGGGCTCTGCCCATAAAATGCCGGGCTCTGGGTTTAAGGCATTGATAATAAGGGTTTCGCAACTGCGAGAAAGCTTTGCAGTGTCTACCCCCAGTTTTTTGAGTGCGTGTAAAAGCTCCGGCCCTTCCAAATTCTCCAGATTATGCGCATCTGGCAGGTCAGAAGGGGGTATTTCTGCTGCTTTTTCCCCTAAATCTGCTGCGTTAACAATAACATAGCGTTCATTAATTTCTGTTATTTCTCCGCGTATGGGGGAAAATAAGTCCCCTTTGCCTTCATACGGATGCAGGGCAATGCAGGTTCCGGCATCTACCACAGCCTTTTTTTTCACATAGGGTAAAAGTTCAAAACCAGCACGGGCAAGGCGCACTTCTTGCGGAATGGGGCCATCGCTAAAGCGCTGGCTTATATTGTGTACCAGCGAAAAACGTGGATCTTTGAGAACTTGAAAACGGGTTTTCATGCAATTCCCCTATTTATAATGGCATGCGTTGCAGTCATTGGGGCCAGGGCCAGACATTTCTTCATGGCATGTTATGCACAGTTGGTGAAAAGCATCCTTGCGGTTAAGGCCCCCTTCCTCTGCTGCATGGGTATCATTATGGCAAGTCCCACACGGCTCAACACCGGCTTTAGGGTCAGCATCTGTATGGTGGCAGGTTTCACACTCCAGGCCATATTGCTCTGCATGTGTACTGTGTTCAAACACAACAGCGCCGCCTTTGTTTTCCAATAATACACGGGTAAAGGTGGCACTTTGCCCTTGAGAATAGGCAAAAAATGCCACACATCCCAAAATGATGGCAAAAATAAGTATAGGAAGATTTTGGCGTTTCATAAGCATACTTTTTGGTTGTAGGGACGTACCTGCTTTTACCCCGCCTTTAGGAAGGGTAGGTTGGATATTCCGCGCTTATAGGCGCTGAGAAAATATCCGGCAGGAAGGTTTTGCTCAGGCGTACAATAGGCGGACTTTGCCGACGCTTAAATTGTGCTTTTGCAAGGCGCAACATGACATCTTGTGCTTTGTCTGGGGGAAGAAGCGCATTTTCTGCAGATTGGAGGTCTTGTGTATTGAGAGAATACTCTTGTAAAACAAGCGGTTCTTGGGAGCAAGGAGAAATAAGCCGGGGGGAGAACACAGCGCGCGGGGCAAAAAGTTTTTGCAAAAATGCATCAAGAGCGGGGTAGGGCGGCAGGGAATCTTCATCTTTTTGCCCATGACGCAATTCTGCTGTAGGAGCTTTAACGAACACACGTTTAGGTATAATTTCCTGCCCTTTTTGTCCATTATACCAATGGGCAATATCGTACACACGTGTTTTGTATATATCCCCCAGTGGGGCAAGTGCCCCTACTGTATCGCCGTATAAGGTGCAGTACCCCATGGCAATTTCAGACTTATTGCCTGTTGCAAGGGCTATTCCGCCAAGTTGATTGGCAAAAGCCATAAGGATAAGCCCCCTTAAGCGTGGCTGCACATTCTCCCCAGTAAGGCCTTCTATAGGGAAAGGTAAGGTAGTTTTTAACGCTTCCATACTTTCCGCAATGGGGCAGGTATACAAGTGCATGCCAAGTTTTTCTGCAAGTATGGCAGCATCTTCCATACTATCTGCACTTGTGAAGGGCGAAGGCATACGCACAGCGCTTACATGTTTTGGCCCTAAAGCTTCTACTGCCATACATGCCACAAGGGCGGAATCCATACCACCGGAAAGCCCCAGCACAACATGGCCTATACCGCATTTTTCTGTATATTGCTGTATAGCCAGGGTGGCACCTTCAAAAAGCAGGCCAGCTTCCTGCACGGAGGGGTACTCTCTGTACGCCGCTTTAATGCTTTGGCTTGTTATGGCAGCTAGTTCTAAACTTGTTGAGGTTTCTGCCCCAAAATTATGGCAAAAAGCCAGTAATTTGCCTTCTGCAGAAAGTATGCGGGAAGAGCCTGCGTATACTATGCCATCTGACGCGCCTGCGGGGTTTAAGAAAACAAGTGGCACATTATGCGCGGTTACCAAAGAGTGCAGAGTTTCCCGCAGGGCAGCTTCCTGGCCTTCTGCATATAACAGATTGCCCAAAATCAAAAGTGTATCGGCTTTGCGGGTTTCAAACAGATTGGCGTTTGGCAGGCAGGAGTGGCACGCGCAGGTTTGTTTTTCCTTATAGTCTTCAAAATCCAATATGTGGAAGCATTGGCCACTTGGCAGGCACAAAAGATCATCTTCTACAGGCAAAGCCTCTTTATGGCCAGCCCGCACAAGCACAAATGCAGCCGCTTGCGGCCTGCGGATAAGCACAAGAGCTTTGCTTGAATGCTCTGCCAATAAACGGGCCAGCTCTTCTTCTGCCTGTTTGTGCATGTGGATAAGGTCTGGCGAAAAAGGTATATCCCGCCATTCTTGCCCAATAAGGGCGTACCCTGCACACAAAAACAATGTTGCCTGTTCTGTATGGCATTGCGCTTCTGCGCGCTGAATAAGCTGTGCCAATTTGTGTGCATTTTCCACACATGCGCCTGTTTTAGGGGTATTTTGCAGCAGTGAAACATGCATAGGTTCAGCCCTTTAATACATCTTGCATGGAATACAATGTGCCTGG
>CAZPTC010000157.1:0-6176 GCA_964589455.1 uncultured Desulfovibrionaceae bacterium
CAGCCACCAGGTGGCGGGCTTGACATTAAAAACGGAATTGTCAAAGGGCTGGATAAAGGAGGCTTCCAGGGGGTCATCGCCCATATTGTCTACATTTTTCCAGTCCTGGGCGGTGTGGAAGCTAACTTTGGCTACATTGCCAGGGTAGGTGTCTGTGGTGACTAAAAGGTCATTACAGAACGCGTAGTGGGTGTCCATGTCTGGGGTACGGGGTACGCCTTTCATTTGCGCCACAAGGTTGGAGTCCATAAACACACCTGTGGTAAGCGCGCCGCCGCCCACAACTGTGCCATGCTTCAGGCGCTTATGCGCGTTGTAGGACATGGGATAATTGAGAATAATGGACTTTTTGCCCACTTTTTCTGCGGCTTCCCATATAGATTCACTGGCCACATAGTCCCAGTTAAAGGAGTTGTGTGTATTGGCACCGCTTGGGGTGGTACCTGGTATATGACGCCAAAAGTCTGTAACATTATTGGTGCCAGGCCATGCGCCAGTGGCCATGCAGGTCCAGTTTGGCGGGGTAATGGTGGGGTAGGGCACAAAGCAGTTTTCTGTAACAGTGCCACCTTCAAAAATCTTTTTAAAATTTGGGCAAATGCCTTCTGCAATATGTTTTTGTACAAGACTGGTCAAGGCACAGTCAAAACCAAGAAGCGCTATTTTTTTTGCGGCTTTCATAGAGTATTCTCCCATTGATGTATGTTTTTGCGCCCAAGCAATGGCCCTTGCGCTGTACAGGGAAGAATGCTAGTATCATGCCAAGATGTTAATTGTGTAAAATCGCATGATTATAAATGTTTTGCTTGCCTTATATATGATATTTCGTATTTATCATACGAAATATCACGAAATCCGCATTTTTCTGATATGATATTTCATAGTTGTATTTCTGTTGCCACGCGGAACAGTTGGCACCCTTTTTGCCAGGACTACGTTATGTCTTTGTATTTTTTTTCTGATGATAAAGAAATATCAGACTTTTTTTACCAGTCTGTGGAAATGCTTTGCTGCACATCGGACTTTAAAAGCGCGCTGGAGCGCTTTTGGCCTTTTTTGCGTGCGCGCGTACCAGTTATCCAGATGAATCTTGGCCGCTCTAACTTTGATACCAATGTTATGGACGCTATGGCCGTGTGCTCTGATAATGGGGTTACGCTACAGCCAGAGCGATATTCCCATACACAAGAGCAAGTGCGTATGCACTACGATGGCAGCATTAGCACAGCAGATGACCCTATGGGGGCTTTTATTATTGATAAAGGTGATCCCAGTGCGGCGTTTTTTCAATATTTCCCTAAAAAAGAATACCGGATAGAGCCGCCTTTCTTTTTTTTGCGTACAACAAGCGGGGGCGTAATACGCGGGGCAGCTATTTTTTGTTGCCAGCAAGATAACTTGTTTACGCCGCGCCACTTGGATTTTTTGCGCGCTTTACGCATGCCTATTCTTATTGCGTTCCAAAATTATTTCCATTACCAGGAACTAGCGGAACTCAAAGATATGATATGGCAGGAAAACCTGCATTTACGCCAGCAGCTTTCTGGCACGCGCAAAGTGGAAATTATTGGCGCAAATGGTGGCCTTGCCCAGGTTATGGAGCGTGTACGTCTTACCGCTCCTGTGGATGTTCCGGTGCTTATTACGGGGGAAACTGGTACAGGCAAGGAGCTTTTTGCCAAAGCCATACATGAATTTTCCCCAAGGGCAGATAACCCCTTTGTGGCTGTAAACTGCGGGGCAATACCCACCTCTCTTATAGACAGCGAACTTTTTGGGCATTTAAAAGGCGCGTTTACAGGCGCAAGCCAAAACCATAAAGGGCGCTTTGAGCGCGCAAATGGTGGCACCATTTTTTTGGATGAAATAGGGGAATTGCCTTTAGAAGTGCAGGCCAGACTTTTGCGTGTGCTGCAAGAACGCACTATTGAGCGTGTGGGTGGCACCTACGCTACACCTGTAGATTTTCGCCTTGTGGCAGCTACTAACCGCAATCTTGAGGCTATGGTGCGGGAAGGCAGCTTCAGGGAAGATTTGTATTACAGGTTAAATGTGGTAAGTTTGCGCATACCCCCCTTGCGGGAGCGCAAAAAAGACCTGCCTGTTTTGGTGGAACACTTTATTAAGCGCTCCGCAACACGTTTTGGCATTATCCCACCCATTTTGCCACCCGCAGAGCTTCTTAAACTGTATGAATACCCGTGGCCAGGCAATGTGCGGGAATTGCAAAACATGGTGGAAGAAGCGCTGGTACTTTCTGCTGGTGGGCCATTACATTTTTCGCCCAATGAAAAGCCAAGCATTGGGCCAAGCGCACCTGTACTTTCTATGTCTTTTGATGCGGCCCAGCGCCATTATTTTATGCAAATTCTTAAGTCTTGCAATGGACGTATTGCAGGGAAAGGCGGTGCTGCAGAAAAAGCAGGCATGAACCCTAATACCTTGCGCTCTAAACTGCAAAAACTTGGTGTACCATACGGGGTGCATGGGGGGTAGTTGTATCTTACGGCAAAGACTGCACAATAACAGTGGCGGTTGCGTTACGGCCATCCTGGCTAACGGCGCGTACAGTCCATGTGCCGGCTGTTGCTTCCCACAGTAAAATTTCGCCTGGCAGGGCAGAGCCAAGAAAACGCTCGTCTATGAACCAGAAAATGGGGCTTTCGTCCCCTTCCTTTTTTTCCACGCGCAAGGGTATGCTTGCGGCTTCTGCAATACGGGCCTGATAGGCCATGTTTTCCCGTGGGCTTATAAGGCGTAAGGTGTTTGCCTCCCCTTTGCCCCGCACGGGAGAAATACCGGGTATATACCATGTAGATACAATGGCATTACTACGGCCTGTGCGGCTTATGCAGGGCTCGTTTTCCTGCACGGGTTCCCCTGTTGCTGTGCAAATAGGTATACGGGCAAGGTTAAGGCCTTCTCTGCGCTGCTCCATGAGGGCGGCGCTGTCCCAGCGTTTAAAGGAAGCAAGGGAAGAGGCAATGTCTAAAAAAAGTGGAACAGCAGCACCTTGCCCTGTGAAGGCCTGGTTAGGGGATCCATCAAAATTGCCTACCCATGCGATAAGGGTATATGGCCCCACAATACCTGCTGCCCAGGCATCTTTATAACCATTGGAAGTGCCTGTTTTAACATACACACCAGGGGCCGGGTTTTGCAGCATAGAAAGGGTTATATAGGCGGCCTCCGGGGAAAGCAGGGAAACAGGCACAGTCTGCCGCGCAGGCATATACAAAATGGGTGGCTGCCAAAGGCCATAATTGGCAAGAGCGCTATACAGGCCCGCTAATTCGCGTGGGCGCACTTCTGCCCCACCCAGCACAAGGGAAAGCCCGTAGTGGGAGAGTGGCCTGGGAAACGCAATTCCCCCTTTTTGTAAAAAACTATACAAATCTGGGTTTTTAAGGCGATTTGCCAAGCTTATGGCCGGTATATTGCGGCTGCGCTGCAAGGCTTCAGTAGCGCTGATGGGGCCTGCAAAGGTACCATCCGAGTTTTCCGGCATGTAGGCCCCAAACCCGTGGGGGGAGTCTGAGAGAATGGTGGCAGGGGTGATAAGGCCTTGCTCCAGCGCAAGCGCGTAAATAAAGGGCTTAAGGGTAGAAGCAGGAGAGCGTGGTGCCAGGGTGCCATCTACCTGGCCTTTAATGCTGGCATCCCAAAAGTCTGCGCTGCCCACAAGGGCTTTAATGTGGCTGGTGCTGTTTTCTACCAAAACAACACACGCATTACGCATACCCCAATTTACACTGCGCGCGATGTTTTGATGAAGGCGCTTTTCTACAAGGCGCTGTACGCGCATATCCAGTGTAAGGCGGAATGGGCCAGAAGGGGAAAATGCTCTGCTGGCAGCAGGCGCATTCTGGATAAGAGGCAACACGCTGTTTACCGCATGGGGTGCTAAAAACGGCATATCTGCGGTTGTGTAAACTTTCAGGGGTAAGGCGTACAGGGCGGCTCTGGTTGGGTCTTCATTCTTGGCTTTTTCTACGGCTTCTTCCCAGATACTGCCAAGGCGGGCCCGCGCGTCTTCTAAAGCGCTGTTGCCTGTTGCACGGTGCAAACCGCGCACACTAGGGTTTTGGGGAATGCTGACAAGTGCCAGACATTCTGTGAGATTAAGGTTTTGTGGCTTTTTATGGAACCATACGCGCGCGGCAGCGCCCACACCTTCTACATTGGCCCCGTAAGGGGCAAGGTTAAAGTACGCTTCTAATATTTCTGTTTTAGCATAATGTTGCTCCAGCACCAGAGCTGCAAATATTTGCCGCAGTTTGCCTGGTATACTGGTGGTATCCATGTTGTTTGTCAGGCGTACAAGCTGCATGGTTATGGTAGAACCACCCATACGGCGGCTGCCTGTGAGCATATTCCAGCCAGAGCGCATAAGAGCAAGGGGGTTTACCCCATAATGGCTGTAAAACTTGCGGTCTTCATACAAAAGAGTGGCGCTTTGTAACTCTGTGGGGATTTCCCTAAGGGGGGTGAAGATGCGGTATTTTTCATCTTCACTAAGGGTAATACGCAGCACTTCTCCCCTGCTGTCTTCCAGCACGCGAGAGAATGTGGCAGTGCCATAAAGCGATGGTTTTGGGGCAAAATTTATTGCCAGTATAAGAGCCAGCACAGACAAAAAGGTAAGGCCTATACCAGCACCAAAAAAGATTGCCAGATACTTTTTGCGCATGTTTAGAGGTCAAGCCCCATAAATGTTTTGGCCGCAAAACCTATGAGGAAGGAAATAAGCGCTACAACAAAGCTGATGCAGAGCATTTCCAAAAATTTGGGCCAAAAGGGTTCCATGCGCACAACAGAGACAAAGTAGGTAAAACAGAAAATAACCAGCGCGGCTGCAAAAAGGCAACAACCCAGTGCCACAAAGGGGGAGGCAAACACAAAGTAGGGCAAAAGCAGCAAGGCTACGGTTATCATGTAGGCAATGCCCGTATATATTGCTGCTCTGAGTGGCGATTTTTCTGTAGGGTCTGACTTTTTGGATAAGTATTCAGAAGCCGCCATAGAAAGTGTGGCGGCAACACCTGTTATAAAGCCGGCAAGGCCCACAGTTTCATTATTGCCAAGTGCTAGGGTAAAGCCTGCAAGGGCACCTGTAAGTTCAACGAGGGCATCGTTTAAGCCTAAAATCATAGAGCCTATGTATTTAAGCTTTTCTTCTTCCAGCATCTCCATAAGTTCATTTTCGTGGCGGCGTTCATCTGCCATCATTTGCTGGGCATCTGGGACTTTTTTTAAAATATGTTCATATGTTATGGCGGCGTCATCTTCCCCTTTTTCCAGCAGGTGTACGGCAAAGGTAAGGCCAAAAATGGCACCAAGCAGGCAGTACCAAAAAACTTTCAGGGAATAGGGATGGGAGGGGCGTTTTGTATAGCCTTCCCAAACACGGCAGTGCCGGGCTTCATCTTCTGCCATGCGCAAAAGAACATCTTTATTTTTTTGCACTTTCTGGTGCTTTGCAAGATAGGCGTAAATGCGCATATCTGTAGCTTCATTGCGCTGCATAGTATGGATAATATCAAGAACTTCGGTTTCCATATCTATTCCTTATAACATGTGCGGCATCATGCCTGCATGGTGTATTGTTCTACTGTGTCCATTGTGGCAGCCAGCACCATTGCCATGGAGACAGTAAGAAGGGTAAGGCCGCTCCAATTTTCCTGTAAACCACAATGGGCAAGAAAAACACGGGGGCAAAGCTGGGGCTGTTTTTCTGTAAGCGGCTTAAGGTACTGGGTAAAAACTTCATCAATAAATTTTTGCTTTTCTTTTTCTTCTACAATATTTTTATTTTCCAACATGTCATGTGTTTGGCGTACATAGCCTACAACAACAGAAGCCGGGGCATGTTCCATAAGGGCGTATACAACACAGGCATGGACAAAGGCATACCACTCTAATAAAAAGCGCTCATTCTGTATGCCTGCTTCTTTAAGTGGCAGTTGCGTCATAATACTTTGCACGCCCTTTTCTTCTGTATTCAAAAGAAAAAGGGCTGCTGCTGCTTCTATGGATTCTTGGCAGGAAAGGGTTTTTTTCATATCTCCATCGTACATTATCGTTTTATCAACATAACACTTGCTTTCAAACTCTCATTTTCAGTACGGAAAAGTAAAGTTTTTTGGGAAGGGGTGGGATGGGGGTTTGGGGGAAGG